>NZ_JBEXOV010000086.1:0-31278 GCF_040611715.1 Streptomyces sp. NPDC006544
TCACCGGCACCCTCACCCGCCCGCAACTCCTCATCCTCGGCCGCCACGACCAGGACCGCCGGCTGCGCACGGTCGGCCGCACCGTCCCGCTGCGCACGGAGGCGGCCCACCTGGTCGCCGAACACCTGACGGCCGCCGACCCCGTACACCCCTGGGAAGGCGTCACGTTCGCCGCGACCTGGGGGAGCCGTGACGTCCTGGACGTGCGCCTGGTCCGCCCCGACCTGGTCGCCGAGATCACCGCCGACCGCTCGATCGACCGGGGCGGCGTCTGGCGCCACCCGCTCCGCTTCAAGCGGTTGCGCCTGGACGTGGGCGTTGAGGATGTTCCCCGGGGGCGCTTGTGACGCTCCGCCGGGGCCGGGCCGGCCGGCCGACCGGCTGACGGAAGCCCTGGGGGCGCCGTTGCGGTGGGGTGGGGGCGGGGGTGGGGTGCACGGAATCAGATGGTGCCCGATCTGACACAGGCGTTCCCAGGTGAGGTGGAATCAGTACGAGTGACCCCGGCGGGTCAAGATCGTTGGCAGCGCATGAACAACACCAAGCGTGTACTCACCGCCCTCGCCCTCGCAGCGGCCGCACTGTCCTTCGCCTCTGGCGCGCACGCCGTTTCAAAGCCGTCCGACGGCCTGCTCGATCTCAACGGAGGCCCCGGCGTGGCTGATCGGAACACTCTCGGCGCCACCGTGGATGACCTCCTCGGCACCAACAACGTGCGGGACACCACGGCCCCTGGCTCCCTTGGCAACGACGTGGACAAGCTGCTCGGAGTCATCAGCTAGGCCGTGACGTGATCAAGCAGGGCACGGCACCATCGCCCCGAAGTCCGCACGTGGTTTGATGCGGCGGCACGCGGTTGAACGTTTCCGATCGGTGAAGTTCAGGTGGCCGCGCCCGGACACCCATGGACAGGAGCGGAGTTCTCGGCGATGTGGGGGAACCCCGACGTCCTCGACACCACCCTCGTCCACCCCGCCCTGGCCGCCGAGGCCAGCGCGGATCGCGTATCGACCACGGCGGCGTCTTCCGGTACCCGCTCCGGTTCCAGCGGCTGCGCCTGGACGTGACCACGCAGGACGTCCCGCGGTTCGGGGCGGGACCGTCCGCCGCGGCCGGTTGACCGCCCTAAAATCCTTCCCCCCGAACGGGTGCGCAGTGAGCGCGCGCTGCGGGAGTGCTGCTGTGCGCCCCTGCGACACCCGATGGGCGGGCACCTCGTTACGAGAGGTGCGGTACGGCCGCGGTTCTGCGGCAAGAGGACGGTGTTGTCTTTCGTGCGCAGGGTGCGGTGGGCGGTTGTCGTCCGGTGTGCTGCCCGGCAGGTGTCCAAGGGAGCGAGCATGGTGGGGTCTTTGCAGGTTCAGCCGGTGGCGGGTGGTGTGCCGTGGCTGGGTCACGTACTGCACCTGGTACGCGACCCCCTCGCCTTCCTTGCCTCCCAGCGCGGGGGCCCACCGGTGGTGAGTATGCAGCTCGCGGGCCGCCTGGTGTATCTGGTCAACGAGGCGGAGGCGGCCCGTCAGGTGCTGGTGTCGTCGGTGTTCGACAAGGGTGGCCCGTTCATGGACACGGCGCGGATCCTGGTCGGCAACGGTGTGATCACGTGCAGCAACGCCGATCACCGGCGTCAGCAGCCGGTGATGCGGCCCGCGTTCCACCGCGACCAGGTGACCCGCTACGCGCCGGTGATGGGTAAGTGCATCGCGCAGGCAACCGACGGGTGGCGGGAGGGAGAGCGGATCAATGTCGAAGGGGCGATGTACGCGCTGGCGGCTCAGGTCGTGTCGCGCACCCTCATCGCGGCCCCGGCCGGCCGCGATGCGGCGGACATCATGGCCGTAGCCCTGCCGGTGCTGCTGGAGGGCATGTTCCGGCAGATGCTGATGCCGTGGACGCTGCTGCACCGGCTTCCGCTGCCGGCGAACCGCCGCTTCCAGCAGGCCCAGGCCCGTCTGGAGGAGGCCGTCGGCCAGGTGATCGCGCAGTATCGTTCCGGCGGGGCGTGGGGGGACGACCTGCTGTCCGTGGTGATGGCCGCGGTCGACGACGAGGGCCGTCCGCTGGACGACACCGAGGTACGCGATCAGATCCTGTCGGTGCTCGCCGCGGGCGTGGAGACCACCGCCTCCCTTCTCGCCTGGGCCCTCCACGCCCTGGCCGAACACCCGGGCGTGGAGGGCCGGCTGTGGGATGAGCTGGATCGGGAGCTCGCCGGACAAGCTCCCGCCTACGCCGATATCCCGCGCCTGCCCTACACCCGCCACGTCCTGACCGAGGTGCTGCGGCTGTGGCCGCCCACCTGGATGCTCAGCCGCATCACCTTGGAACAGTCGATCGTCGCCGGATATACCGTTCCCGCGGGCGCGGACGTGATCGTCTCCCCCTACGCCCTGCACCGTGACCCGGCCGTCTTCCCCGACCCCGACGGCCTCGACCCGGACCGGTGGCTGCCCGAACGGATCACCCCGGCCCAGCGCCAGGCGTTCACCGCCTTCGGCGGCGGGCGCCGCAAGTGCCTGGGCGAGCACTACGGCATGACGGAGGCCGTTCTCGCCCTCGCCACGATCAGCAGCCGCTGGCAACTATGCAAAGCCACCGCCACACCGGTCAGGCCCCTGCCCCGCTTCCTTCTCACCCCCAAGGCTGGCCCTCTCATCCCCACCTCCCGCGTGCCCCCGCCCGCCGTACGTCGGCCCGGCCCGGGGCGGGAGCGATGAGCAGCCCCGGCCACGCCGAAGACGGCATCCCCGTTCCGGCCCCCGCTCCCGGTGGCGGCACGGTGCTGTCAGCCGAGGGGTACCCCTTCTTCCGGATGCCGGTCTTCCCCCGGTTCACGCCTGCCCGGCGCCGGCACGGCCTGGACGTTCTGGAGCAGCGCTGCAAGGTCCGTCTCGCCGTCCTCCTCCGCGATGTCTTTGACAACCCGGGGGAACTGGAGGCGTTCCTGGAGCACCGCACCAGTCTGTGGAACCTGCTCACCTACGCCCATGCCCGCGAGGACCGCATCGAACTGGTCTGTGCCTGGATCGATGTCCTGTTCAGCATCGACGATGTCTTCGCCCAGGCAACACCGTCCCGGATCCGGCAGCTGGGCATCTGCCACCTGTCTGATGTCATCGACGGCGCAGTGCCCGCCGTGGACACTGGCTTCACCCGGGCTTTCCGGCAGCTGCGGGAGCAGACCCTTCTCCTTGCGCCTGAACGGGTCTGGCGGCGCTACGCGCGCACGCTGCACGAGTTCTTGCACGCCTGCCACGCCGAACGGGACTTCGTCCAGGACCGCACGGCACTGGACCTGCCCACCTATGAGAAGTACCGGGGTAGCTCGATCGGGGAGTGCTGCTTCCCCCTCCTCGAATTCGGCCTCGGCATCGACCTCAGCGACCACCTGCAGCAGACACCCGAACTCCGGCGCCTGAACACGCTGGTCGCACGCCACTGGATCGGCGTCAACGACGTCTTCTCCTACCGCAAGGAGCTCTACAGCGGCGACACCATGAACGAAATCCAGCTCGCGCTCGCCGAGAACGGCGGCGACCTCCAGGCAGCCGTCGACCGCGTCGCCGCGACCGTCCACCGCGTCGAAAACGAATTCGACCACCTCACCACCACGCTGCGCGCCGGCGGGGCGGGCTGCGACAGTGGCCTCCGCGTCTACCTGGACGCGCTGGAGGCGATGATCGCCGGGAACCTGGAATGGTCCTACCTCACCCCCCGCTACAACGGCCGCGGCCACTGCTGGAATGGGTTGACCGAGGCCACCGTCGTCCTCACTCCCGACCGGACCCTCTATTTGCCCCCTGGGACGCTTCCAAGCCGGACACGGGGCCAGGCGCTCGCCCCCGGCTAGACGCCGCGGTGCTGGTCACTGCGTGGCGGGTGGAGCACTTCACCCAAGCCCGCCCAGGACGGGCCAACTGAGGCCCGCACGGCGGGTGGGGCGCTGCGGGCGACAGTCGGACGGTCCGGCCGTCACGCGGCGGGCCGGAAGATCACCTCTGGCACGGGGGGCTGCCCCTGCGCCTGCTGGGCCCGCCGGATGTCCGATCCCGGTGAGCTACAACAGATGGCGGGATCTTTCCGCACACTTCTGATTCAGCACTCGAAGGAGTGGCAGTCCGGGCTTCCGGCTGGCAAGCGCCCTTAGGCTCGCCCGAGGATGGCGCGTCCGCGGGCCGCGTCCGGACCGAACGGAGCACGGGTATGGCTGACGCGGTAGACGCAGCACCCGGCCATGACCTGCAGTCCCACACGCAATGGATGACGGCGTTCTGGCATACGAGCAGAGCGGTCGGGAGAATGCTGCCCACGACCGGCACCGACGCCCTGCGCTACGTCGGGTCAAAGGACCACGAATTCCTTGAAGATTTTTTCGGCTGGTACTGCCGCAGGTTCCCTGTCATGCGGCACCTCAATACGAAGCACGCGAAGGACCAGACGCATCTGACCGTCATGTCCTTCCCGAAGGTACGGGATTTCAGCACGCTGGCCACCCTCAACCACGCCATGCTCGTAACCTTTTACGTCGATGACCATCGCCACCGGCTGGATCTGGTGCGACTACTCGATGACAGCAGGGCAGACCCGGTGGTGCACGCGTTCCATGAATACATCAGGAACGATATCCCCGACGGCCACGAAGGATACACAGACGTGTTCCGGGAATTCCTTGCCGGAAACCTGCTGCAAGGCAAGATCAAAAGGAGTGAAGTCCTGTACAGCAGGGTGAAAGCCGTGACCATGGGCATCGCGCCCGTGCACTACGTCCGGTGGTGCCTGTACGGGCTCGCGGCCGAAAAATTCGGAGCCTTGAAGCTCCACAATTACATGCACCGGCTGGAACTCGACACGGTGCTAGTCAACGACCGGTACTCACTCGGCAAAGAGTCGGACTCCCGCGAGTGGAACGCAATCGCGGCACACGAGCTCAGCCACGAAGAGCTGACCGAAATGATCGACGACAACTACACCCACCTGATCATGGCCTTGGGGGAACTGCTGGCGGTCGAGGAAGACCAGACATGCGTAGCGGCATACGAAGATTTCAAGATCTGCGCGGATGCCACGAAAACCTGGGAAGAGTTCTCACCCCGGTACCACCCCGCACAAAGCGGCACGCAGACCGAAGAGCCGGGAAGCAGCCGGCCTGCGAAACATCGACTCCCATACGGCCCGACAGGGCTCGGGACGACGGGACTTCGACTGAGCTTCAACAGCACCGGCAACTGACCCGAGCGCGGCCCTGCCGCAACCCGCTCCCCGTCAGATGACATGACGACGCTCTCGTTCGCAACCGAGATCGCGAAACGCGCCCTGCATCAGGGCGCCGCAGCGGGTCTGCACCAGCACTCGACCGCCCAAGCGCCAGGGGGACATGTCCGGCGGTGAAAGCATCCTGGTCAAGGGCATGGCCCAGCGCTACCTGCCGGGACCCGGAGGTACACCAAGATCCGCCGGGACATACCGAAGCCGTCATGGCGTGGGCAGCCCGGGCCGCCCCGCAGCCCCCTCCTCGGCCCTTACGACGAGACGGGCGACTGCGCACAGTGGGGCGCACCGTCCCGCTGCGTCCGGACCAGGGCCGAGTTTCGGTGGCCGTGCCCGGGCCGGCGACGACCAGCCCGGGCGTCAGTAGCGTCAGTAGGTGATGACGACTGCCCCGTCACCGCCCTTGGCGCCTTCGTTCCCCTTGGTGCCGGCGAGTCCGGTCCTTCCGTCCAGGCCGATCCACTTCTCGCCCTTGGCGTTGCCGAGGTTGGGATCCCATTCGCCTCCCTGGCCGCCGTCACCGCCTTCGTGGCCATAGGCCCCCGCGCCGCCGTTTCCGCCGGCACCGTAGGACATGCCGCCTGCTACGGCCGGTGCACCGCCCGGGCCAAAGGCACCGAAGCGACCTCCCTGCCCGCGCTTTCCGGGCCTGCTGACGCCTCCCTTTTCGTTATGGGCGCCATCGGCCCCCTTGCTGCCGGGCAGGCCCGCGCCTCCGGGCTGACCGGGCTTGCCGTCCACCCCCGCGACCTTCTCCCCAGACCTGCCGCAGGGGTATCGCGCGGGGGACTGGCCCCCGACGCCGGTTCCGCCCGCGCCACCGTCCTTGCCACCGGCTCCGCCACCGCCACCGGCTCCACCGGCGACGGTGCCGTTGTAGCCGCCCCCACCTCCCGAGCCGGCGCTGCCGGCCCGCCCCGGCTCACCGCCGATTCCCCCCGGCGCACCCGCGACCGACTCCAGGAATTTGTTGCTTGCGTCACGGATGTCGATGCCCGCACCTGACGCGCGGCCGCCGGCGTGACCGCCGCCGCCGGCCGCACCACCGCCAGTCCCATCGGTCCCACCGCCGAAGGTGCTGCCACCGCCCGTCCCGTAAGCCCCCGCCGATCCGCCGGGGCCGCCCGAACCGCCCGACGCGCCGCCCCCGACAAAGATGCGCAGCTTCCATCCTGGCAACACGGACAGCCGGCACTGAACGAAGGAGCCGCTGCTCGCGCCCGCACCGCCTCCGCCACCCGCACTGCCGCCTCCGCCACCCCCACCGCCACCGGCCGTCCCCACGGCGTTGGACCCCCCTCCGTTGCCACCGCCGCCACCACCGCCGGAACCTCCAGTTCCACCGCCGCCGCCACCACCGCCGCCGGCACCCCAGGAATACACCGTGATCTCGTTCACTCCCTGCGGGACCACCCAATCCCACTGTCCCGGCTGCTCCCACCGCTTGGTCTGCAGCGCACTGTGGACATCGGTCGGCTGAGCCTGAACGGCCTGAGTGCCGCTCACCACGGCTGCGCTTACCAGGGCAGCCACTCCGAGCATGTTTTTGATCATGGCTGCACAACGAACCATGGCCTCTCGCGTCACCCCTGCGGCCGACGGAACTCCCATGCCTCGTTGAAGGTCATGTCGTGCGCAAAGAAGATGTCAGTGCGGCGCAGGGTTTTGTCAGTGCGCCGCCGCCTCGTCTGCCGGGCTCTCGGGTTCGCGACCGGTGGCTTCGTCGTTCGCGGACAGCGTCCGGTAGAGGGTGGAGCGGCCGACGCCGAGGTGTGAGGCGATGGCGGTGACGGGCTCCTTCGCGTCGCGGCGGCGCAGGGCGACGGCGAGCATGTCGCCGTCGATGGCCGGCGGGCGGCCACCGTGCTTGCCGTCCGCCGCGGCGGTGTCCAGGCCGACGAGGGTCGTTCGTGGATGAACTCCCGGTCGACTTCCGTCATCGCAGCGAAGACGACGAAGAAGACCTTGCCCGCGCCGTGCGGGTCGTGTGCGACATCCCTTGAGTTCTCCTCATGGTCCGATCGGCACCAGCGTGCTGACGCGGTTCTCGGTTAGGGGGTGCGTCCGGTGCCAGGGTGGTTTCGGACATGCGGATGCCGTACTTCGGAGCGATGTGCGGACATGGGAAAGGGCCCGCCATGTGGCGGGCCCTTCAGAGTCTGTGCGGTTTTGGCCTGTCAGCCTTCGTCGGCCGTCCTGCGGTGGTCGACCACAGTGTCTGGCCCAGGGGACATGATGGTCTCGTGGCCGTTTGCGGCGCGCACGCGGTAGGGCGGTGTTCCTTCCGGCCCGAGAACCTCGATGATCTCTACGACCCGGTCCTCTTTGCCGACGACTCGGCCATGCATTACAAGACGGTCTCCCGCACTGGCGTGCATCGTTGCTTCCTCTCTGCTGCGTCCTAGCGCAGTGACCCTGCTGATCAGCCAGCGTCACACCCTTTGCAGCAGACAGTACCCAACCGGTCACCAGCGGTGCCTGTTCAATGCTCGCGTCGTCGAGGGGGCGCGCCCGCACCCCTATTCCGAGCGGTGTTGGCCGCCGGCCGGGAACGGGCACGAGGTGACCGGGTCGCCGTTGTGGCTCGTCTCCGCACCGGTGTTGCATGGCTCGGGCGAGCTTGCCACGACTGCCCACTGCGGACCTTACTGGTGGGCTCTCGTATTCAACTGTCGCCACTTCTCCGTGGAACCCAGCCTGCCGGTGACCATGTGTGATCTCCAGGGGCGTATCGGCTCCAGGTTCCGCCGGTCTCGTTGAGCAGGCGGGTGGTGGTCTTGTTGTGGTAGCCGAGAGCGTCCGCGACGACGGGAGCGGGCATCTCAAGGAGTTGTTGTCGGATGGCGGCGCCGCGGACGGCGGCCACAGGGACGCCGATCTCGTTGAGGAGTGCGGACAGGTGGTCGGGACGGAAGGGCTGCCCCGCCCGGCGTCCGGGGAACAGCCGGCCGACCGCCTGCTCCGCGAACTCCACGACCGCGGCGTCGGGGCGGACGGGTCAGGAGACGCGCTTGAGCGTCCAGGCGTTGTTGTTGAAGCTGGGGACCGAGGAGGAGACACAGCTGCCGCTGTAGTACGAGGCGGTCTGAACCCAGCCGAAGGGCTGGTAGGTGGAATTGCAGGCCTGAACCACGGTGCCGACGGGCAGCCCGGTGAGCTGCTTTATCTGCTTGATGTTCGGGCTGAAGCTCTGCGTGCCGCAGCTGCTGCTGTACCCCCAGCTGACGTCGACGAAGCCGCTCGGGGTGAGGACGCTCGAACAGGAGGTGGTCACGTCGCCGGGGGCGGCGTGCGCGGGCGCGGCGGTCAGGGCGAACAGCGCCGCGGTGCCGGTGAGGGCCATGCACAGGGTGCGAAAGCGAGTCATGGGTGATGGCTCCTTGAGATCGTGGACGGCCGGTGGGCCGCGAAGCCAGTACTACGGGTCGCCGACCGGTTTCAGATAGACGTTTTCAGGCCCAATGATCAACATGTAATCCGCCGGGGACGGGTGGCGGCGGATCACCCGTGTGTCCGGCATGGGTTGTGGGCATCGGTGTGAGGTTCCCCCGAGATGCGGGGTGTCGTGACAGAGGGTCAGATGGGACTCATGAGAGGAACATCGCCCATGGCTGCTCCCAGGAAATACTCGCTCGAGTTGCGTGAGCGCGCGGTACGGATGTATCGCACCGCCGATCCGAAGCCGCAGATCAAGAAACTGGCTGTCGACCTCGGCGTGCATCCGGAGGCCCTGCGCGGCTGGATCCGCCAGGCCGAGGCCGACGCCGGCGAGCGTGACGACCGGCTGACCACCGACGAACACGCCGAGCTCGCGGCGCTACGCAAGGAGAATGTCCAGCTCAAGCGGGCGAACGAGGTTCTGCGGACGGCCTCGGCCTTTTTCGCGGCCCAGCTCGACCCGACCCGGCCCAGGTGACCGCGCTCCTCGATGAGCACCCGCACCTGGGGGTCGAGCCCGTACTCCGGGAACTGAACATCCCCTCCGCCACCTACTACCGCTGGCGCCAGGCCGAGAGGAAGCCGTGCGAACGGCGCCGCCGGGACGCCGAGCTGACCAGCATGATCCGTCAGGTCCACGACGAGTCCGGCGGGATCTACGGCTCCCCGCGCGTGCACGCCGTCCTCAAACGCGAGGGCACTCGCGTCGGCCGCAAACGCGTCGAACGGCTCATGCGGCAGGCAGGCCTGGCTGGGATCAGCCCTCGCCGGAGCAAGGGCTTCACCCGACGTGACCCAGACGCCGATCTCGCCCCTGACCTGGTGCGACGCGAGTTCACCGCGAGCGGGCCGAACCGGCTGTGGGTCACCGACCTGACCATGATCGCAACGCTGGAGGGCCCGCTGTGGCTCTCCGCGATCCGCGACGCGTTCTCCCGCCGGGTCGTGGCCTGGGAAACCTCCGCCCGCGCGGACGCGGACCTGGTCCCACGGCCGGGGCCTGGGCGGGTGGGTTAGCACTCCGACCGGAACCGTGGAACCAGGCGCCCACCCGACACGACAGCCGGGACATCGGCATGCCCACACTGCACCCCTGAACGCAGATAGGCCGCCAACCGAAGCTGACGGCCAATCACGAAAGATCGAGGTTAAGGCTAGTTATGTGGGATCGGACTCAGTGGTGATCGACGAGACGCTGGAAGCCCCGACTCGGTGGAGGATTGCCTCAATTTCCCGTACAACTCGTTCGACCTCGGAGAGTGCGAGCCCATCGCGCGGGCCGCATTCGACACTCCACTTCCCTGGGTCCTCGTCGGACTCGAAGATCTCAATCTCCCAGTCCTCATTTGAAATGAACTGAGGGGTGGAGTTGAAGACGTCCAGCGAGTCGCAAATCAGCTGAGAAAGCTCATCGCCGTCAATATTTCCTGACGCGGAAATCTGCACAAACATTTAATGGTCCACTCTAGTAGGGGAGCAGGGGCCCGGTCGAGACCGGGCCCACAGTATCATCTACGCCTGGCGTGGGCACTCATGGCATTGCGCTGAATGTCCGAACATGCTTTGCAGTGGGGAAGTAGTAGCTGTCGCCGCTTATTAAGCAAACCGATTTTATTGAGTACAGCATTTGCGGGCCAGTGATCCGGGATCCAGTTTTTGCTCTTCGTGCCCGGCGTTTTCGCGTTGCAGCGGTGGCATCCGAAGCGATCGCCGATCTTGTTTATTGCGCGGCGAGTTGCTACTCGGAAGCGCTGGGCACTGCTGGGTGCCAGGATTGCCTTTCGAGCATAGGGGCCGGGAGAGAATATACCATCTCCATTCCGTAGACTCTTTGGGATCTTACATTCGCGGGCATTGTGAACAAGTGCGTCACTATCCCCGAGCTGCACGGTGAAAGTGTGCAGATTGCCGACTGTGAGATTAAATACCAGCTGATCCGGAAGGAATCCTTGATTCACTACCGAGTTTACGGTGCGGTATCCCCCATTTGAGTCCATGATGGATTCGCCGGGGGTGATTTCTCCGGCCTTTGTCCAGCCGCGATCCTTGATCCAAATCGGATGCTCGGCAGTTGCCTCCAGGTAGCCGTTGGATGAGTCGTTATCGGTGTCGATGTCAATGATGTGCTTAGAGCCGAAGCCCACGATTACATCGAGCACGGCCTCTGCCGCGACCTGCCCGGTTGCAGGATCGGTGGCCGTTACGTAATCGCCGATTTGGATCTCACCGATTGGAATGTAAGTGCCATTTGCCATCAGGACCGGTGTGTCTGGAGCAAATGAGTTGCAGCCGTTTCGGAAGATCGTCCTAGCCCTGGAGGCGACGCGTCCGACGCGGCTGGCTGTCCGGCTGGCCTTGACGGCGGCGAAGCCTGCTTTGACGGCGGTGTTGGCGCCAACCAGGCTGGCGGCGGCGGTGATTCCCATCTCAGCGGCTTTGGACCAGTTGCCGGTGGCGGCGTAGGAGACGGAGGAGACGGCTGCCGCGATTCCGCCGATGGGTCCGGGTATGTATGAGGCGACTTCGGCGACCTTGGCGACGACGTTGAGGACTTTCTTGAAGGAGAAGCCCCAGTTGCCGTCGAGGTCGGTGCAGTTGACGGGGTCGCCGGTGCAGTAGTCGTAGGGGCTGGCGTTGCCTCCGGGGACGGGGTCGGTCTGCAGGAAGCGGCCGAGGGCGGGGCTGTAGAGGCGGGCTCCCATGAGGATGTCGCCGTCGAGGGCTTCGGCGGAGCGTTGTTTTCCGCCGAGCCAGCCGTAGCGGACTTGGTTCTGGCCGTCTTGGGGGATGCCGAACTCGTCGAAGTCGAGGACGACGGGGGTGGTGAGTGCGGTGTCGGTGGTGAGGACCACGGAGCCGAACAGGTTGGTGATCTGGAGCTGGATGTCGCCGGTCTTGCTGGTGGTGGCGACCAGGTCGGCGTCGGGCCCGGACACGTTGCGGGTCAGGGTGCCCTGGGTGGTGTCCTCGATGGTCCAGCGGACTTCGTCGGAGTCGTCGCCGTAGTGGTTGAGTTTGGAGGTGGCGTTGGCCCAGCTGCCGTCGGTCTGCTTCTTCGACGTCGTGAAGGCCGTCAGGCGGTGGGCTGCGTCAAGGGCCCACTGCTGCTTGGTGTCTCCCTTTTCCTGGACGGCGACCTTGTCGTTGGCCCAGTAGGTGTTGGTGGATCCGGTCGCGGTCTTGACGGTGCGTCCGAAGGCGTCGTAGGTGAAGCCCGCGTCGGTGAGCCGGTCGGCGCTGTCGTAGGTGTGGGTCTCCTCGACGGCGCCTGCGGTACTGCACTGGCCCGCCGCACCGGAGGGTGAGGTGGCTTTCTTGGTGCGGTTGGAGTGCGCGTCGAACTGGTACTGCCTTGTGATGCAGCCGGTGGTGGCGGTGTCCTGTTCGGCTTTGGTGAGGTGGCCGACGCGGTCGTAGGTGTAGGTCTTGGTGTAGGTGGAGCTGGTGTCCTTCGCGACGGCGCCCTGTGTGGTGACGTCGATACTCTGGGACCAGACGGTCTTGTTGTCCAAGGTGCGGGTGTAGGTGCGGCTGGTGGCGGCGCCGACGGCGTTGGTGGTGTCCTTGCGGACGATGCCGCCGGGGTAGGTCTGCTCGGTCAGCTGGCCGTCGGGGCCGTATTTGGCGGTGAACTCGCCCGCGACACTGTCGTTGATGGAGGTGACCATGCCCCGGGGTTCCTTGGCCCGGTCGTAGGTGTAGGTGGTCGCCCCGGTGGGGTCGGAGACCTTGACGGGCTTGCCGAACTTGTCGTACTCGGTGTTGGTGGTGCCGCCGTCGGCGTCCGTGTAGGAGATGAGCCGCCCGAGGTCGTCCATCGTCCGGGACAGGGATTTGCCGCCGGCGGTGGTTTTCACCGCGTCACCGGTGACCGGGTCGTATTCGGTGGTGACCTTCGGCAGTGCCAGGCCCTCGTCCGAGGTGATCTCCGTGGAGACGATCCGGTCCGCGTTGTCGTAGACGGTGACGTTCTTGCGGGTCTTGCCGGCGTTGGTCTCCGTCGTCTCTTCAGCCTCGCCGAACCGCGAGTAGCGGGTGATCCGCTTCTCGGGCAGCGTTGTGGGCATCCGCGCGGCGTCCGCATTGGTGATGGGGCCACCGGCGAATGTCACGCACGGAGTGCCTGCCCATTCGGGGCGGTTGCCGCATGCCGCATCGTCCGGGTTGGGGCCGGCGGTGTAGAAGACGGTCTTGGCGGTGGTGGCGTCGGTGCCGCTGGCGCCGGGTTTGCGGGATTCCCAGGCCCGGCCGGAGGCGTCGTACTTGATGGTCGCGGTCAGTTTGTCGCCGGTGGCGTCGGTGGTCACCGAGGTGGGGGTCTTGAGGACCCAGCCGGAGGTGCCGCCGATGGGGGTGTCGTAGCCGTTCTTGGTGACGCGCTTGTCGATGTCGTCGGCGTAGCCCTCCAGGCGGGCGCCGTCGGTGGTGGTGGTGACCAGGTGGTAGGCGGCTCCGTCGGGCTTGTTCTCGTCGTAGGTGCTGGTGTTGTGGTCGCGGACCAGGACGTCGGTGCCTGCCGGGAGGGAGGGGTTGACGGTGGTCTTGGTCAGCGTGATGGTGTCGATGCCGGCGTGGTAGCGCTCGCCGGTGGTGGCGGGGTTGGTGCCGGTGAGGGTGAGCCGCAGTTCGTGGTCGCCGCGGGCGAGGTGGATCGCCTGGCCCGTGGTGAACGGCGCGATGACAGCGGCAGCGTAGGTGTCGAGCGGCGAACCGAGGTTGGTGCCGTCGATCGACCACTGGATGATGCCGTGGTCAGTGTTCTTGGTCAGCTGACCGCTGAGGACGTAGTCGCCCTCCTCCGGGACCGTGACCCGCATCGAGTCGAACGCCCCGACCGCGGTGCCGCGTACGCCGAGGTGGGCGCCCCCGGACCAGATGAGACCGCAACAGTCGTTGTCGGTCTGGATGACTGCCTTGTCACTGCCCAGCTGGGGAAGCCTCTCGGCCTCCCAGGTCACCGCGGCAGGTGTGCTCTGGCCGGTGACCGGTTCGGCGAGCTTGGCTTTGTAGATCGGTCCGAGGGTCTCGAGTTCATCGAGGCCATCGGGGGAGTAGCTGGTACGGGAGTCCAGCATCCGGGCCCGGTCCGCCGAGGCGGCGGGCAGGCCGAGTTCGGCTACGAAGTCCGCGGACCGCGGGTGCTTGCCGAGCGCGATGGAACGGTTGGTGGCCTCCAGGCTCCTGATGACGTGTCCGAAGCGGTCGTACTCGCTGGTGTCGATGTCACCGTCTTCCGTCACGGACGGGGAGGCGGTGTTGACCTCATTGCCGGAGGCGTTGAGGTAGTGGACGGTGGCTGCCTTGTAGCCGCCGCTGCCAGGGGTGCTGGCGGTCGCGGCGTGCGTGCCGGGCTCGTCTTCGGGCCCGAACACCGCGGTGGCGTCGGTCGGGGCGTCGGTCTGCGCCCACTTGGCGACCTCCGCACCGGACATCTCGTACGGACCGCCGGCCCCACGCGTCAGGGGGACCTCGTAGACGACCTTGGTCGCGACCTCGCCGTTGACCTGGCCCTTGCTACCGGGGGTGAGGCTTTGGCGGCGGACCTTCAGCAGCCGGCCCTGTTCGGGGTCGGTGGCGCTGGCCTTGCCGTAGTCGAAGAACCAGGGCAGCTCACCGGTCGGGGAGATCTTGGTGACGCGACCCGAGCCGTCGTAGGTGTAGCTGATCTTGAGCGGGGCGGCGACGCGCGGGTCCCAGACCTCGGCCAGGCGGCCCTTGTCGTCATACGCGTAGTGGGTGACCTCCACGGCCTCCTGCTGGGAGGTGGCGGGGTTCCAGGACCACACCTTGGCGGAGCGGATCCGGTCGAGGAAGTCGCCCGGGGTGCCCGCGGTGGCGGTGGTGGTCTTGGCGTAGTCGTACTCCATGACCTCGCAGCCGCGCGGCAGCGGATTCACGGTGCAGCCGTTGGTGTCGTCCACGCCTCGTTCGACGGGAGGGATGACCCGCTTGACCAGAGAGCGGCCGTCGGTGGTGTCGTACTGGTAGCGGGTGGTGGAGTCGGCCTCGGGGCCGGTCTCACTGATGACCTGGTAGATGCTGGATCCGGCCTGGCGGGCGAACGTGGTACTGCTGCCGTCGAGGTCGGTCAGGACGTATGTGGTGCCGGCCGTCTGGACGTCCCAGATCTGATCCGGGCCCGCCCAGCAGGACCACACGACCACCCGGGTGCCCGCCGCGCCCCCATAGGCATCCAGACACTTGCCGGTCGCCTGGTTGGACACCATGCCATCGGCCCGGATGTCCCAACGCTGATTCGGGCCGCTGTTGCAGTCCCACAACAGCATCGCCACATTGTCGCCGCTCTGGCCAGCCGGACTGTCAAGGCAGCGGCCAAGGATCGTCAGACGCTGCGCCTGATCGCGGGTCCACAGCTGGTTGACCCCGTTGGTACACGCGGCGGAGACGACGGGCGCGCCGTTGTACGCGTTGCCGTCGGGGATCTCCAGGCAGAGGCCGCGGTAGTTGACCAGCGCACCGGAGGTGCCGGGGACGGCTTTCAGGGTGAGGGACTCCGCGCCCGGTTCGGGGAAAAAGCTCCCGTCGGCGCCCTTGGCGAAGGTCAGGACCGAGTCGTCGTTGTGCTTGATCTCGACCAGGTCGGACTGCGGGAACGAGAGCGCACGGTAGTCGGAGCCGGTGCCAGCGTCCGCGCCGCCGGACCACTGCGGACCGAACGGCGCGACGATCTCCTTCAGCGACAGGTCGTCGAAGAACACCTCCTTGCCCGAGCCGCCCGCAAAGCCGTTGTAGAGGCGGAACCACGCCTCGGTGGCGTCGGTGGGAACCGTGAAGTTCAGCGTGAGCTGCTGCCAGGCATCGGTGAAACTCGCCTTCGCGGACGAGACCTCGCCATACCCGCCCGGGGTCTTTTGGAATCCGACCAGGCGCAGGCCGCGGCCGGCTTGATCCGGGTTGAGGCCGGTTGCACCGGGGACGTAGATCCAGCCGGTCAGGCGGTAGGTGCGGCCGGGCTTCATGCCCTGGCCCAGGGTGTACTCGGGGCCGAGTGCGGCGTAGGAGTCCCCCCCGGAAGAAGCGGGCTTGACCAGCAGCGAGTCGGTTGAGCTGTCGTGGCCCTTGGCGGTGGAACGCGACAGATCCGCCTGGCCGGCGGTGAAGCCGTTCAGGTCGATGCCGACCTGACGCTGGTTCGCCGTCAGGCGCTCGCCCTGCGGCTGCCAGCCCCGGTCCGCACCCCGCGAGGACGCGGTGCGCGCGACCGACATGCCGAACTCGTCCGCGTCCGTGACATCCGTCGAGAAGTCACCGGTGAGCAGGTTCACCGAACCCGGGCCAACTTCAGAGCCGGCCGCGCCGTCGGCGTTGGGGTCCGCCGTCATGGTGTTCCAGGCCGTTGCGTAGCCGCCGCTGGTGTCGTTCTCGGTGAACAGCAGGGCTCGCACCTGGACCACGCCGCCGACGCCGAGGGTGTCGAGCACCGACCAGTTCGCGTGCGCGCCGAGGTCGGCCAACCGCGGCTTGTCCTCGAGGACGGGCGTGTTGTCTGCCTTCGTCATGTTCGCGCGCGGCACCGCGTACTCGGTGGCGCCAGGGCCACGCCGGTACTGGTAGATGACCCGGGTGAACTGGGTCTGTGCGTCCACCGACAGCTTGACGCGCTTGGCGGCCTGCGTACCGTCAACCGGCGAGGCCATGCCCGCCTTGCCGACCTGGAACGCATGGGTGACCGTGTCGGAGAGGTTGCCCGCCCGGTCCTTGGCCTGCACCTTCAGCGTCCGGCGGCCTTCGTTCAACGGGGTGATCGACGTGGTGAGAGCCGCGGTCGCGGGCAGCGTGACCGGTGCGGCGCCGTCCAGGGTGTAGACGAAAGCCACCAGGTCGGTGGTACCGGACGGCGGACTGAACGTGAAGGCACCCGGCGTGTTCGCCGCGCCGTGCCACAAGCCGTCCGACGGGTAATCAGCCGAGGTCACGAACGGGGCACCCGGTTTCGCGGTGTCCGCCACCACGTTGGTCCCGACCCAGTTCGAGCGGGCCTTGCCGTCATCGGTCATTGACCAGATCGAGTACTGGACGTCCTCGTCCAGCCGGGCGATGCCGTAGTCAGAGGCCTTCACCGAGGCCACGGTGCCGTTGGGAGTGTCCTTGGCGACGCTGCCCAGGAACGTGCCACCGCGCCACAGGTCGAAGTACACCTTCAGCTGGTCGCCGTCGACGTCGTTGGAGTGCACCTGGAACGTCGGATTGCCGGAGGATGTGTAGCGGGGGTTGCCCTGCTGGGCGGGCAGCACATCCACGTCGGCCGGGGTGAGCGGAATCGTGTTGTAGGTGATCGACAGGTACGGCGGGGCGACACCCTCAGCCGAGCTGAACTTCTTCCACGACAGAATGCCGCTCTCGGTGGTGGCCCGCAGCCCGATGCCGTATTCGGAGTAACCAGCGCCGGCGAAGAATGAAACAAGGCCGGTGACATCCACCTTCGACCAGGCATTGCCCTGGCCGTTGAGGCACTGGTAGCTGTCGTTGCCGTCGGCGTCGTACGTCTGACTCGACGTGGCGTACTTGCTGCCCCAGACCGGCTGACTATTCCAGCGTGACGACCCGCTGGCGCCGCTCGCGTGCCACACCTCCCACTGATTGGCAGTGCAGGAGGAGGAGTGGAAGTTGTACAGGTTGAGCGAAGCTCCCAGGATCTGCTTGCCGTTGATGGGGCTGCCCGGGATCGTCATAAACGACCGCGCCTTGACAACGCCGTCATAGCTGCCGAGCTTCAGCTCGGTCGACGAGGAATTGTCACTGTTCTCGTTGGTCTGCACATAGGTGTCGTAGGTCGAGCCCACGTCCACCACAGGATCGATCGTCACCGGGAACTGCGTCTTCACGTCCGTGAGGAACGCCGGGTCCGGAGTGAACACCAGTTCGGTATCCGCTCCTTCGCCACGCACCTCCAACTTCACCGGGGCCCGGTTCAGGTGCTCTTGGGACGCCGCATCGAGCTTCGCGTCCCACATCACCGGGGCCGGGATCTTGACCTCGGTCTTCCCGGACGCCGTGTCCACCAGTTGCAGCGAACCATCGGCCTGCGGAACCACTCTCATCCCGGTGACGTCCAGCGGCAGCGTCAGCGTGCCGGCCTGGGACACCGCGGCGCGGTCCTTGACGACCAGGAACTGCTCGAAGCCGGTACGAGTGGCCTCCAGCACCAGATCGACACCCGGGCGGGCATCGACGTACGTCGCCCTGCTGCCCTCAAGCTTCGGCTTCGGCAGCTTGCCCAGCCAGCCGAACTTCAGCTCCCGGTCACCGGCACCGACCTTCACCAGCTCACGCTCGACCGGCGCGGGAGCAGGAGTCTCGGCGGTCATGGCCGCGGCCCTGACCGTGCTGCGGGAAGCGCGGTCAGCACTCACGCTCGCGGACGCCGCCGGGATCGAGGCCGGCGCACTGGGCGCGGCCGAGGCCGAGCTGCTCGCCGTTGTGCCGGCGGTCGGGCCGGCCTGGCGCGGGGCAGACGACGGGGCTGCGGCTGAAGAAGTCGGTGCAGCGGTAGGCGAAGGCGCGGGGGTGGCGGTGCCGGGCAGTTTGTCGCCGACCGTGACCGAAGCGTCCCCGCCCTCGAAGACCAGACCCTCCGGGTGGGCCTTGGGCGCCACCTTGCCGTCAGCGGTCACGGTCAGCGTGGTGTCGACGGGCACCCACGCCTCTCCCACCCGCATCCGGACCGGACCCGTGGCTTGATCTTGGGTCAGGGTGCCCTCGGGATTGGCCCACAGTGTGACCGTCTCCGTACGAGCACCGGTCACCTCCACCCGATGCCCCTGCAGACGCGCCGACAAAAGAGCCGATGCCTCGTCAGGAGCCTCATTGGATGAAGCGGCTGGCGATGCGGCCGGTGCCGGAGCCGGAGAGGCAGCCCGCGCATCAAGCGCGACCCCGGTCTCCAGCAGCAGACCGAACGCCGCGACAACGGCTATCCGGCGCATGCGGCGCGACGAAAAGGCCCCACCCGCGAACGCGGGCGAGGCCTGGGACTTGCGTAGCAAGGAAAACCCCCAGAAATCATGAAGAAATCTCGACCAGAACGGTCAGCAGCCAATCCTTCCTCCTCGCTGAAGCCACAAAGTTCATCTGATATATCGATCTGACAACGGATCAGTAGTTCGAGTTAAATCTTCACTTATAGCCGATATTGAGCCGAAACTGTTGGGTTTACGGCCTGCCGGTTGGGTGTGGTTGCGAGCGGCGACATGAGACGGCCACGCCGGAGGACCTACGTCCGGCGGTGGAGGCTGCGCCGGAGTCGGGGCCGAAAGGCCCGGTGGGCAGCTGCCGCTCGCGTCGATGATCGACCGAGGCAGGCACATTGGCCGCACGTGCAGACCAGAGACAGCGGTTGAGCGAACCCCTGAACGCTATCGGGGAACAGGAGCCGACCGGCTGCCTACTGGTACACGGCAGGAATGGACATTTCGACGTCCGGGCCTCGCCGTGCCCGCGTGGGAGAGAGCCCGGAAGAAGGGTCTCTCGAACCGTGAGCGATTTCCTCTCCTCTGCCTCCGACGTGCTCGACTTCATCGGTGCCGTCCTCGCACTCGCGCTGGAGGTCCGCCGTTTGCGCCGGGGCCGCAAGCCCGGGCCTACCGAGAACGGTCCGCAAGACGATGGTGCCAACCGCAACGACTCGGGTGGTCAGGACGCCAAACTGCTGATGCTCGGGGCCTCGTCCGGGGGACGGGGCCCCGAGCGCTGCTTGGCTCACATCGCCGACGGCTTCGGGCTGTGACCCAGAGTTCGTCAATGTGGCTCTCTCCGCGTTGCCAGGCGCCTTCGAAAGGGAACGATTGCTCCATTGCCTGACGTCTTGTCAGCGGTTGTCTCTAGGGTGAGTCCAGAACCGTGACGCAATCGCAGCAAGGAGTAACGGCATGGCACTTGAGCGGATCTGGCTGGACGTTCCGTTCGCGGAAAAGGACGCAGCCAAGGCCGGCGGGGCCCGATGGGACGGGACCGCCCGGCGCTGGTATGCGCCGCGTGCCGGGATGGCCGACCTGGAGCGCTGGACTCCCGGGGCGGACATCCCTGAGCTCCTGCCGGGTGAGGACCGCTCGCTCGGCAGCGGGCTGTTCGTCGACCTCGTGCCGAGCAGCTGCTGGTTCACCAACGTGCGATCCTGCGTCGTCCAGAAGGACTGGGACCGCCTCCGCCGCATGATCTATGACCGCGCCGGCAACCGCTGCGAAGCCTGCGGCGCGGGTCAGGAACGCGAGGCGAAGCGCTGGTTGGAGGCGCACGAGCGGTGGACCTATGACGATGCCACCCAGGTGCAGACCCTGAAGCGGCTGATCTGCCTGTGCACCGACTGTCACACGGTCACGCACTTCGGCTTTGCCCAGATCCGCGGGCTCGCGCCCCAGGCCCGTACTCACCTGATGAAGGTCACCAAGATGACCGGCGCCCAGGCCGACCTTCACATCGCTTCAGCGTTCAACCTCTGGCAGGACCGGTCCCGCATCACGTGGACGCTGGACCTAAGCATGCTTACTGACGTTGGAATCACTCTGGCCCCGCCGCCGGACGCGGCCGCCCGCGCCGACGTGGCTCGCAGGACCCTTGCCGGTGAGGCCGGTGCGGGCCCGTCCAGCGGGTTGCCCCGGCAGTCGGGCGCCAATGCCCGGACGGACGCGCGCAGGAGCTGGTAGCGCCCCTTCCAACGGGTGCGGACGTGCGGTCTGCGGCCGCACCCGCCGTCGTCAGCACTACTGCGGGGCGGTCACCCCCGCGCGCGCCTGACCGTGGCGCAATCACCACCAGCACCAGGTCTGGAACACCCGGAGGCGGGCGAGTTCGTCACCACGGCCGACGCCGCCGCGGCCACCGCCGCGGCGACCGCAACCGCCGAACCCGCCCACGCACCCCTCGCCCGCACCCTTGCCCCCCGGCCTCGCCCAACGCGTCGGGCGAGCGTAGGAGAGGACTTGAGGCGGCATGGGCCGAAGCAGCAGACCGGGCAGGAGAGCAGGGCGGCGGGTGACCGGATGGGCCGGGGTGAAGTGCCGTTTCCCCGGTGAACCAGGTTCCCGGGCGGGTGAACCCAACTTCGGGGGACTGTTGCTGACGGTGCGAAGGCCGGTACAACCGGCGCATGATGATCATGATGCGGGCGGCCATCACGGCCGCCGCCCTTGCCCTGTCCTTGCCCGCAACCGCCGCACACGCGACCGAACAGCCCGCGGCCCCGGCGCCCGCGCCGGCTGTCGTCCCGCAGGTGCTGCCGATCGGGGGCGCGGTCTCCGCGCTCCCGCTCGCCACCGAGGACCGGACCAGCTACCAGCGCACCAGCTTCCGTCACTGGAACACCGGTGCGAAGCCGTCCGACGGCTGTAACACCCGCGTTATCTCTACGCTTCGCGCCATGGTTGAGCTGTTCTTGCAGCGTACGTGGGGGATCGTTGACTGTGTGTACTGAGAGGCACATGAGTCACAGGTCACGCGTGGCGGCTGAGACAGGGCGGACCGGCCGCCGGCCCGCTTGGCCCTGAGGCGCCTGCGCTTAGGATGTCGGCGAACGCGGCACACTCAAGGTTTCGCCGCATCTCGGAAGAAGCCCCCATGGACGACGTCGTCGCCCGCATTCACGCCAAGCTGTCCGCAGCCTGCTCGGAGCCGGTCCCTCGTCCGCGGACCTACGTGCGAGCACCTGGCGGCCAACGGCTGGGTCCCCCGCTCGGAGAACAGCGCGTGGCCGCCTTCGAGTCGGTCCACGGCGCCCGCCTTCCCTCCGCGTATCGCACGTTCCTACGCGAAGTCGGCAACGGAGGTATAGGCCCCGACTACGGCCTTCTGCCGCTGACCCGCTGGAACGTCCGTGACATCCCTGATGCCCGTCAGCAACTGGGGCGGCCTTTCACACTGGATCCGACCGGCGGTATACCCGAGCAGTGGGCGCCCTGCGCTGATCAGGTTGATCCGTATGCGGGCACCCATCCTGTCGACCACCGTGGCTGCCTGGAGATGACATTGCTGGTCATCACCGGGCCCGCCCGAGGCCGACTCCTGGACGCCAACCTCGGAGACTTGGCTATCCCTCCGACGTTCCTCCCTCAGCCGGACTTCCTCAGCTGGTACGAGCACTGGCTCGACGGTCTGCCGGAGTGCGGGCTTGCCCCCGACTTCCGCGGCCAACCCCAAGGCAGCTATGAGGAACTCGTCGATCACCTGACCGGCTCGGATTCTGCCTGCGAGCGAGGTACTGCCGCCTACACCCTGGGCGGGCGTCTCCCTCTTGCCAGTCGTGCCCAAGACGCGCTGCTCGCGGCCCTCGCCGACGACCCCGACCGCCGAGTCCGTATGGAGGCGGCGAAGACTCTGGCAGATCTGTACAGCGGGGCAGCCGAGGCACTTGTGCAGGCACTGAGCGATCCGGATCACTGGGTCAGACGACGAGCCATGGTCCATCTGCTGCAGGTAACTGACGACGAGCCTGCCTACGGCTCGGCAGCCCGTGTGCTCCTGCACGACGAGAACCACAACGTCAGGATGGCGGCGGCCGACCTCCTCGGCCGCGCCGGATGGGCCTCGTAGAGGTCAATGCGGGGGCACGGACCGCATGGCGCGCCGGAGTCCCGCTCTGGCGGCCGTAAGGTCGTCCTCGGTTTCCCGTAGGCGTCCATCCAGTTCGGATACCTGAACCTGGACAAGAAGGGCGCCAAGCTCTTGTTCCAGATCTTCACCGAGCGCGAGGAATGCAAGGCGACCGCCGTGGCCACGAACTCCCCGTTCGCCGAGTGGGACAAGACCTTCGGCGGCCCCCGCCTCTGCGCGGCCATCGCCGACCGGATCACCTTCCGCTGCACCCTCATCCAGACCGGCACCGAGTCCTACCGCTTCCGCATCACCGAGGCAGAACGACAGAGCTAGCAGGGCAGTTCGCCTGGTCAGTCCGGGCTGGAAAGTGGAGTACGCAGCTCCACGCGAAGCCGGATCGAAGTATCGATGGGCAGTCCCAGACAGGCCAACTGAAGGTCCTCTGAGTAGTTCGCGATGAGGTCGAGATCTCGTAGCTGCCGCCGGAGCTCGGCAACGGTTGCCTCGTCGAGGTCAGGTAGGTCCTCTTCCTGCGCGGCGAGGTGCTCAAGGTGCTCGTCCACAACGTCCACGGCCCGTCGGCTGGCCCAGACCGCGAAGTCCCGGCACTCGAACAAGTAGGCGTTTGCGGCATAGAGCGTCACGGCCGCCGCGTGCTCGTCCGCGTCGTCGGGACCGTCCTGGCCATCGTTGTGGCAGTAATCGCTGAGCATGTACTCGGCCACACTCCGCTTCACGGCCGTGAAAGCGGTCGAGTCCCCCAGGGAACCCTCCCACACGGAGTTCAGCAGGGGCCGCAGACTCATCGTGAACGGCGCCCGGTCCTCCTCGGGCAGTGCTTCATGCCAGCTCATGAGCCGTTCGGCAGTGCCAGCTGCAAACACTCCGCGCTCACCCGACGACATGGCCGCCAGGCGCTCCTCCACCGACGCCGACAACTCCTGCCACGTGTTCAACCGAGCAACCCCCAAGTCAAGAAAAGGCGTGCTCACGCCCGCCTCGGGGATCATCGCACCCACCCCTGACAACCCTTGAAGCGGCCGTCCACCCGGCGGCGAACGGCCCTACGCTCCCAGCACACCCCTGGCTCTCGGGGATGTACCCCCCCTCAACGTGCCTTCGACGAAGGAGGATTTGTCATGTCCGCATGGCCTCGAATCGCCTGTCCCGCCTGCCGTCGCTCCGTCGCCGTGAGCCCGGACATGCGCCACCTAGCCCGCCACGACCCGCCGGGACCCCAGAAACCGTGCTGCATGGCGTCCGGAGTGGCCTCCCCGGCCCATTCGGCGATGGTCCAGCAGTTCTTCCGCGGCAGGTCCGCGAGCAGTCCCAGCACCAGATTCCGTATTCGGCGTCGGGGTTCGACCCGTGCGAACCGGCCTGCGATGCGGTCCATCAGGCCCTCGAACGCTTCCTGCCAGCGGGCAGCGTCTACGCTGTGACCTGCAGCCACCGCGTGATCGTTTGTCTTCACACACCGATGATCAACGGTGGCCGCACCTGTCAGAGCCAGCAGGGCGGAAAGGCTCGTAGAAGGAGTCGCAGTGCTCGGGTTGCTGGGCTTCTACGACGAACTGGACGACCGCTCCGGGCAGCCGAGCGGATCGATCCGCGACGCCGTCGGGTCCGTCGGCGAGCCGGACGAGGCGGACGTGGTGGCCTACCTCGACGCCGGCCATGTCCTGATCGACGTCATGGAAGCCGGACACGACGTCATCACCGGCAGCACCCACCGGCACTCTCCGGGATGCTCCTCCCTGGTGACCGACGGCACCTGGTTGTGGCGCCAGGACTTCCCGCACTACCTGGAAGCCCACCACGTCGCGCTGCCCGGGATGTTCCTCGAACACGTCCGCAGCCTGAACTACCAGATGCCCACCATCGCCGTCGCGCAGTTCGCTCCGCACTACGACGAGACCATGCCCCTGGTCGGATGGGCCTCGGCTGTCCCGTGGCGATCGACGGCGACCACGCTCGTGCCTGAACTACGAGTAGTGACCAGCAAAGCCCAGTTCGACGCGACGATGCTGGACCAGCACCGGAACCGGCCACACGGCAGCTGGGGCAAGCGGCGCAAGCCACGGAAAGCGTAGGCACCGGCAGCCCAACAGCGATCTACAGCTGGAGTACTAAGCGACACCGGGTCATGCGTGTGGGGGCCCCGAGGGCGGGTCCCATGCGTGGTCATGAGTTGGGGTCAACTGGCGGGGGCGGGGTGGCCGGAGAGGGCGAGGTCGATGGTCTCTTCGGTGAGGGTGTCGAGGGTGATGTCGTAGGTTCGTGCCATGTGTTGGAGGCGGGCGACGGTTTTGCGGAGGGCGGTGGTGTTGTCGGCGGCTTGTTCGATTTTGAGGAGGTCGCGGTAGAGGATTTCTGAGGTGTCTTCGATTTCCAGGGCGTGGAGGATGGTGCGTCGGGCGGCGTCGAGGTCGGGGGTGTCGCTGTCGGTGTGCCAGCGGGCGAGGGTGTGCGCGGTGTCGGTGATCTTCGACAGTATTTCCTGGATTACGGGTTCGGCCCAGGGCAGGTTGCGTCCTTCGAACGGTTTGCCCCGTACCAGGGCCATCGCTTCCTCGAGGTCGGCGACACCAGCTGGTGGGCCGGCGGCGAGTCCGCGGGAAGCGAGTTGTTTGAACAGGTCCCAGTCGGAGGTGACCGCGGGATGGAACCGGTATCCGCTGCCGTCCTTTGGTCGGGGGAGTAGCGGGAGGCCGTCGTGGGTGAGCCCGATCGCGGTGCGGAGCTCGGAGAGCCGCGAGTGTAGGGTGCGGACGTTCCACGGGTTGACCGGGTCCATGGTCTGGCACAGGTACTCGGCGCTGCGTCCGGGGCGGAGATGGATGAGCGCGGCCACAGCTGTGGTCCGGGGAGTGTGGGCGTGAACGGACCCGCTGCCACCCGTGATCCGCAGCGTACCGAGCGTGTCGATCCGGACCGCGGTGTCGTTGCCTTCCACGGGCGTTGCGTTTTGTGGGGGCATGGTCGTGTCCCGGCCTTCGGGCGTGTGGGGGAGTAGGTCCGCGACGAGGGGTGTCCCGGCTGGGATGGGGGCGCCGGGCTGGTTGTCTGTGGGCTGCGGGTTTGGGGTGGGGTTCAGGCCTGCCAGGAGTGCGGGGAAGGGGTTGCCGGGGTCCTGGGCGTCTTGGCTGGTGACCCGCAGGGTCAGGGGGTGTCCGGAGGCGGCTGCCTGCTCGTGGCTTTCGGTGAGGCCCCATACGCCGGTCGCGGGGACGGGGTCCTCGGTGGTCACCTGGAGGGCGTGGACGTACTGCCGGTACTGCTCGTCGGTGACGCGCTGCAGCGTCACAAAGACGTCGAGCGGCTCGAGGTGAGTGTTCTGGTCGCGGGTCGTATCGAGGATGTGGGCGTGGGGGAAGGCGTGCCGGGTCGCGGGTGTGGCGGGCAGGATGACGGCTGTGTTCAGGCTGCGGGCGGCGGAGAGTGCGTCGGCGAGCTGGGTGATGTGTTCCTCGTCGTGGTCGCCGGCTGCGATGAGCAGCCAGGGCAGGACCTGTTCGCCGCTCTGATGTGCTTCGAGGAGGAGTTCGCCGAGGTCGGAGGCGATGGCGGGCAGGTGGGGCATGGTGCGGATCCGCCCGTGCGGTAGAAGCCCGGCCAGACGTGTCCCGAGGCCGGCGGTGAGGATTTCGCTGTAGTCGGTCCAGGAACACGTTCCCAGCTCGAGGGCCAGGGCGCGGGCGACCTCGAGGACCTCCTCGCCGGTGCCGTCCAGGAGCAGGATCCGGCAGGTCATGAGGTCGGCCAGCAGCAGGCCGTCATCGGTGGCACCGAGGGTGACCAGCCCGGGGTAGGGGGCCTGCACATCCTTAAGGTCTTCGGCGGCGCCGAGGCGGGCCTGGGGGTCCAGGGACCAGGTGCGGGTGTCGGGGCCGGTGGTGAACGGTGCGATCGGCTCGGCAGGTTCGTCGAGGAGCAGCGAACACCTCCGCCACCCCACCCGGATCGGCCGGAGGCCGACGGCATCCGAGACGCGCGGGGTGGGTGCGGCCTGGGCCACTGTCGCCTTCGGCGCGGTCAGGGAGAGGGCGAGGGCCAGGGGACCGGCCGCGAGAGCCGCCCAGATCCCGATTCGCGTGAACCGGGGCTCGCGGGAGACCCGCCGGCCGGCCGGGACGGTCTCGGGACGAGAGCGCCGCAGCGACGTCACCGGCGATGCGGCTGCGCGCGCCGGACCGTACGGTCACGGCGTGGGGGAATGGGACTCACGATGACGCACCTTCCTTGGGAGGGGAGTTGATTCACCCCGCGAAACGGCGACGCCCTCACCAGTTCACTCCCCACGGCTACGCCCCCGGCATCACAGGTCGGAAACGACCGAGACGGTGACTCACCAGTGAGCCACCACAACTCCCCAGTGCAGGTCAGAGCCCCGCAGTCCGCTACTCACCGCGCCTTTTGATGTCACCGGTGAGTTGTATGGGGCGTCTTCGTGCGTTCGGTGACCGTTGGAGCGGACTGAGGGTGCACTGGCCAGAGCGGGTGTGATCGAGGCGATCCACAGCACAAGCTCGTCATCCCCAGCGGCGCGACGGTATGGAGGGCGTCCGGACGATCTGCGAGCAGACGTTCACGCCGGCCGGAGCTTGGGGCATACGGTGAGCCGGACGCGGCTACGGATCGGGAACTTCAACCGCGCTGTCTGCCTGGACGGCGTCGACGTCTGAGTTCTGGAGAGGCCAAGGGACACGTGGACCAGGCGGCTTCTGTACTTGACCGCTGCCATTGTGAGCCGGACGGGGCCCTCCGCCGTAACCGCCCAGTCGGCCTTGCCGCTCGAGGCGTTGACGATGACGTGTGGTCTCACCTGGGCCATGACGGTGTTCAGTTGTTCCCGCAGATCAAGGGGGTGCCACTCGGCCCCGGAGAGATCGCCGGGGCTTGGTCGCGTACGTCGCGACGGTTGTGTGTCCGGCCGCTCTCGCCTGCCGGATCAGCTCGGTGCCCAGGAAGCCGCTACCGCTGATGATCAGAGCTGTCATGCGTGACACGGTAGACCGGACCCGGTGGGCACGGGCGGAGACCGGTTCCACTTTGCAGATCGCCCGCATAGTCGACAGCACGGCCCGTCACGCGCGCCAAGGATCAACGGCGAAGGCGACCCCGAACTGGGGGACCGCCTTCGCGTCATGGTGCGTGCCAAATCTGCTCCCGGCAGCCGCTGGTCGTTCGCTCGGGCCGGACGGCAGGACGATTGCGTCCGCGCTGGCTGGATCGCTCACCTTGCGTGCTGCTACTTCTGAGGTTGCCAGACGTAGCGGATGTCCGGCTCCCGCTCGTCATTGCGCAGTCCGTCCGTTCGCTCGACCGCGACGAAGCCGTGCCGTTCGTAGAACCGGTGCGCCGACTGGTTGACCTGGAATGTCCACAGCACCAACCCGTGCGGCTGCTGCTGCTTGGCCAGGGACATGAACCGGTCGCCCAGCCCCTGCCCGCGCCACGCCGGGTCGAGGTAAAGCTGCTTCAGCTCCCCGTCGCTGAGCACCATGACTCCCACCACCTTGTTCTCGGTGACCGCGACCCAGGTCTCGTACTGGGGCACGACCACGCGTGAGAACCAGTCCCCTACCTCGGAATCGCTGTGCGCACAGCGCACTGACGGCAGGGCGGCTGTGAAGGAGCGCAGCCACACATCGGCGGCAGGGAGCACGTCGGGCCTGCCCGCTCGGCGGAGGTGGACGTCGTCGTTACTGTTCACAGCGGAAGGCCTCCGCACGTTGCAGGGTTCCATGACGTCTTGCACGACCCCGTCTCAGGGCCGGTTCTACTTCCCGGGACGTCCGAGCTGGCGGACGGTCCAGCCCGCCGCCCGCCAGGGCCCGGGGTCCAGGGTGGTCCGGCAGTCGATGAGCAGGGCGCTGGCGGGGCGGTCGACGAGGGCTGCGGGGTCGGCCTTGCGGTACTCAGGCCATTCGGTGGCCAGGACGATGAGGTCGGCGCCGTCGAGGGAGGCGGGCAGGTCGTCGGTGTAGTCCAGTTCCGGGTTGCGGGTCATGGCTGTGGTCACGGCCTGCGGGTCGTGAACGGTGACCGTGGCGCCGGCCTGCTGGAGGGCGTGGGCGAGCGCGAGTGCGGGGCTTTCCCGGACGTCGTTGGTGCCGGGCTTGAACGCGGCGCCCCACACGGTGATCTTGGCGTTGTTGACCGGGCGGTCGCCGAGGGCGTTGCCGATGAGGTCCATGGCGACGTCGGTGCGGGACTCGTTGATCTTCTCGGCGGCGAGCAGAAGGGTGGCGGCTTGCTCGATGCCGAGCTGCCGCGCGCTGGCGGTGAAGGCACGAACGTCCTTGGGGAGGCAGCCGCCGCCGTAGCCGATGCCGGGCTTCATGCCGCCGCTGCCGATGCGGGGGTCGATGCCGAGGATCTCCACGATCTGGGAGATGTCGCCGCCCGCTGCCTCGCACATGTCGGCGACGGCGTTGATGTAGCTGATCTTCAGGCCGAGGAAGGTGTTCGCCGCGCCCTTGGCCAGCTCGGCGGTCTGCGGGTCGGTGACGAAGATGGGGACGCCGGCGTCCAGGATGGGGGCGTAGACGGCGCGGATCGCCTTCTCTGCCTCGGCCGTGGTGAGACCGGCGATGAGGCGGTCTGGGCGCAGCGTGTCCTCAACCGCGTGGCCCTCGCGTAGGAACTCGGGATTCCACACCACTTCCACCGCGGTGCCGGCCGGGGCGAGGCGTTGGGCGAGGGCGGTGACCTGGGCGGTGGTGCCGACGGTGACCGTGCTCTTGCCGACGATCGTGCACGGGCGGTCGAGGTGGGGGGCGAGCTGACGGATCGCCCCAAAGACCTGTGCGGTGTCGTAGGAGCGGCCGTCGGCGTCGATGGGGGTGCCGACTCCGATGAAGTGCAGTTCGGCGAATTCCGCGGCCTCGCGGATGTCAGTGGTGAACCGCAGGCGCCCGCTCGCGGTGTGGCAGGCAAGTAGCTCCGGGAGGCCGATCTCGTAGATGGGGCACTGACCGGCGTTGAGCCGGTCGACCTTGGTCGGGTCTACGTCCACGCCGATGACTTCGTGACCCAGTTCGGCCATCGCTGCCGCGTGCGGGATGCCGAGGTGCCCGCAGCCGATTACGGAAATGCGCATTCGTTGACTCTCATCCTGGGAGGGGCCCGCGTGCGGGGCCGGGGATCGAGCCCCGAGGCTAACGCCGTTCCTCGGCCCCACAGTTCACGCGCCGTTCGCGTTGAGGTTCAGCAGCCGCTCCAGCTCGCCGATCGCGACAGCGGCCGTCTGACGTACGACGAGGTCACCGGCCTGCGGCGCCTCCAGTGGATAGTCGAACCAGGATCCGTCCGGACGGGGGAACCCCTCAGGGTCGATGAGGAACACCTTGAGCCCGGCCGCACGGGCCCGCTTGGCCACCCACCGCCGGTCGGCGTGCAGCCCGATCACGAGCAGAGCCTTCGCGTCGGGGTGGAAGGCCGGCGGGATCCGCTGGTCGTAGCGGCGCACGAACTGCTCATCGAACCCGGCGCGCGCGCCGAGCGCATCGAAGTTGTTGGTGATGAACGGGCCGACCATGTGCCCGGCCTTCTCCATGCGCTTGAGCGCGTGCAGGGCCGGGGTGACCTCGGCGTTGAAGCACGCCCGGTACATGTCCGACAGCTCGCCGACCTTGTCCAGGGTGTCCAGGAACATCTCCGCGAGCAGCGGGTCCCGGCCTGGGGCCAGGACGAACGTGAACTGAACGTGGTGTCGATCACCTCGTAGCCCGTCGGAAGCTTTCGGCCGGCCCGCAGATCCTCCGGGTGCTCCTCGATGCGGATCATGTGGACGCGCAGGTCTTCCAGTTCGTACCGGCCCGGCCCGACCTTTTTCCAGCCGCTCTCGGTCAGCATGTCGTGGTTCTGCTCCCACGCCTCCTCGATCTCGTCCAGGGGCGCCGCCACCGAGTGGTACAGGTACAGCTGTTGCATGGCCAGCTACGGCGCCGCCGTGGTTTCCACGAGCCCGTACTGGTGCCAGTAGTGGACGATGCGGCGGCGCGCGTCGCCCCCGCCCGTCCAACCGGAGTTGGAGGCGGTCTCCTCCTGCTGGGTGCGCCGCCAGATGCCCTCTTCCTCGAAGCGGGGCCGGCCCGCGGTCACCCCGTAGAAGTCGTGCCACTTGCGGAGCTGGGTCTCATCGAGCTGGTCGATGACCGTGACGGGAAAGTGCATGTCGTGTCCTCGATCTTTGACGTCGAAACGGGTCCGCCCCCAGGGGAGGGGGAGCGGCGGGTGGGCTAGCTGAGGGAGGCCACCGCACCGGTGAGCGCGGCGGTAGAAGAAGACGCCTCGCTGCTCGCATTCCTCCACCAGGGGCCAGAGCAGGCCGGGCGTGACCTCCACGCCGTGCAGGTGGCCGATGCCCCGGACCTCTCGCATCGGTGCCGCGGATGCCCGGCACGGTCGGTGGCCGCCGCGCACATAACCCAGCGAGCCGCGGATGCGGCGGGGCGACATGGCAGCCGCTCGAGAACTGCGCGGGCCGGCCGCAGGCGGAGTCCGGCCGGTGCTACGGGGCGGGCTCGTAGACGCTGGTGGGGACGGAGAGATGCCGGGCGACTTCTCTGGCGAGCAACTTCGCGGTCGCTCCGGCCCGGACGCAGCGAGGCGCCCCTGACTTCCAACTGATGTGGGGGTGGAGCCGCTTCATGCGTACCGCGTTCATGCCGCGCGGTACCGTCCCAGGTGAGGCGATTCACGAAGGGACATGTACAGGATGACGTACCCCACCGGCAGTGCCAACGACCGCCGCCCGAAGGGGCTGATCCTCGACTTCGCGGGCGTGCTGACCGCAGACCCCCGTCCCGTCCACCGACAGTGGTGTGCGACTGAAGGTCTGGACGCCGAAGCGTGGCGCTCCACCCTCAGTGACCATCCCGAGGGGCGCCGACTTTACGCCGCCCTGGAGATCGGTCAGATCGGGCAGGCCGAATGGAACACGGCCACCGCCGCCCTCCTTGGCGCGGGCGTGAACCCTGTGAACCTCATGGGCCGGGCCTGGACTGGGGTGCCGAC
>NZ_JBEXOV010000087.1:0-30801 GCF_040611715.1 Streptomyces sp. NPDC006544
CAGCGACGCGACCGAAGGGAGCGCCCTTGACGGGGCGGCCCGCACCGGAAGGACGCTGGACTCCCGGGACGCCCCCAGGAACTGTCAACGCACCCCGGCCCGCCGCAGCCCCGCCCCATCCCCCCACCCCACCCCACCCCACCGAACCTAATCCTCCGGCGGAAACACCACCTCCCCCGACCCCGCCAGCGTGATCGCGATCGCCTCGACCGGGCAGCCCTCCGCCGCCGTGAGGACCGGCTCGTTCGCGTCCGTCTCCGCCGCACGCGGGTGCGACTGGCGTGCGGAGTCGAGGGCGAAGCCCTCGGGGGCGTGGTTCACGCACATTCCCGAGCCGATGCAGACGCCCCGGTCCACCTCGACGTGCCACCGGTCACCCATCACGCACCGGCCGCAGGGGGCTCGTAGCCGGCCGGGAGGTGGATCATCTTGTGCTCCAGGTACTCGCTCAGCCCCTCCGGGCCGAACTCCCGCCCGACGCCGCTGTTCTTGTAGCCGCCGAAGGGGCCGAGCATGTCCAGGCTGAAGGTGTTCACGTTGAAGGTGCCGGTCCGCACCTGCCGTGCGAAGTCCACGCCGTGCTCCACGTCCCCGGTCCAGACGCTGCCGCTGAGCCCGAACTCCGAGTCGTTGGCCACCCGCAGCGCCTCCGCCTCGTCCCCGTACGGGATCAGGCAGACGACCGGGCCGAAGATCTCCTCGCGGGCGATCCGCATGGAGTTGTCGACGTCACCGAAGAGGGTCGGCTCCACGTACCAGCCCCGGTCCAGGCCGGCCGGCCGCCCGCCGCCGGAGAGGACCTTGGCACCCTCCTCCTGGCCGATCCGGATGAAGTCGAGGGACCGCTGCTGCTGCCGCTTGGCCACCAGCGGGCCGAGCTGCGTCGCCGGGTCCAGCGGATCTCCGACGACCAGCGCCCCGGCCGCGGCGGCGAGCGCCTCCGCGATCTCCTCGTAGCGGCCGCGCGGGGCGAGCACGCGAGTCTGGGCCACGCACGCCTGGCCGTTGTTCATCCAGGCCGCCGGGACGATGCCGGCGACGGTGGAGTCGAGGTCGGCGTCCGGGAGGATGACGGCGGCGGACTTGCCGCCGAGTTCGAGGGTGACGCGGGTGAGGTTGCGCGAGGCGACCTCCATGACGCGCCGGCCGGCCGGTACGGAGCCGGTGAAGGCGACCTTGTCCACGCCGGGGTGGCCGACCAGGTACTCGCTGACCTCGCGGTCGGCGGGCAGGATCGACAGCACGCCCTCGGGCAGCCCGGCCTCGCGGGCGATGTCCGCGAGGATGTAGGAGTCGAGGACCGCTTCCGGGGACGGCTTGAGGATCACCGTGCAGCCGGTGAGCAGCGCCGGCGCCAGCTTGGCGGCGGCGACGAACTGCGGGACGTTCCAGGGGATGACGGCGGCGACGACGCCGACCGCCTCGCGCCGGACGAGGATGTTGCCGAGGGCTCCCTTGCGGTGCTCCTCGTAGGGGTAGGAGCGGGCGACGGTGATCGCGGCGTCGTAGACCATCATCGGGCCCAGCGCCTGGGCGAGGACGCTCCAGGAGTACGGGGACCCGTTCTGGGAGCTGATCGAGCGGGCGATCTCCTCGTGGCGGACGGCGATCGCGTCCTTGATCCGCGTGACGACGGCGATCCGCTCCTCGAGGGAGGTGCGCGGCCACGGGCCTTCGTCGAAGGCCTTGCGGGCCACGGCGACGGCGCGGTCCACGTCCGCCTCGGAGGCGTGCGGAACACTGCCGATGACCTGCTCGGTGTGGGGCGAGACGACCTTGATCGTCTCGGTGCCCAGCGGATCCGTCCACTCCCCGCCGATGAGCAGTTGTCCGTGTTCGACGAGCTCGGTCATGGCTGATGCCTCCTGCGGCTTGACGATGCAGAACTGATACCAGTTCTAGTTCTAGGAGTCCACGGACGTGACACGAACCGGCATGTGAGCGGGACGGAAGATCCAACGACTAGTCAGGAAGGCCGAGAGATGGTCGACTTGGGCGACCAATGCAACATGTTCTCGTTAGAGCGGAGCCCCTCATGGCAGAGGACGCGTCAGGCGTGGCACGGGACAGCTCGGGCATCGCACCTCACGTCACGGATCACGGCGGCGGCGTGTGGGGCATCAAGGTCCCCATCCCCGACAACCCGCTCGGCCACACGCTGGTCCACGTCCTCGACACCGGCCGCGGCCCCGTCCTCGTCGACACCGGCTGGGACGACCCCGCGTCCTGGGACACGCTCGTCGCCGGCCTCGGCGCCCTCGGCATCGCCGTCGCCGACGTCCACGGCGTGGTCATCACCCACCACCACCCCGACCACCACGGCCTGTCGGGCCAGGTCCGCGACGCCTCCGGCGCCTGGATCGCCATGCACGCCGCCGACACCGAGGTCGTCGTACGGACCCGCTCCGCCGAGCCGGGCGTCTGGTGCGACTACATGAGCGAAAAGCTGGCCACCGCCGGAGCACCCGAGGAGCACATCGCCCCGCTGCGGGCCGCCCGCGCGAGCGGCCGCATGCGCACCCTGCCCGGTCTGCACGCCGCGGTCCCCGACCGGGAGATCGTCCCCGGCGAGCTGCTGCCGCTGGCCGGCCGCCGGCTGCGGGCCATCTGGACCCCCGGCCACACCCCGGGCCACGTCTGCCTGCACCTGGAGGAACGGCATCCGGCGAACCTGCCGGGCAACGGCCGCCTCTTCTCCGGGGACCACCTGCTGCCCGGGATCTCCCCGCACATCGGCCTCTACGAGGCCCCCGACGAGCACGGGGTCACCCGCGCCACCGACCCCCTCGGCGACTACCTCGACTCCCTCGAACGCATCGGCCGCCTCCAGCCCGCCGAGGTGCTCCCGGCCCACCAGCACGCCTTCACCGACGCCCCGGGCCGCGTACGGGAACTCCTGGAGCACCACGAGGAGCGGCTGACCGGCCTGTGGCACCTGCTCGCCGCCGAACCGCTGACCCCGTGGGTCCTGGCCGAGCGGATGGAGTGGAACCGCCCCTGGGAGCAGATCCCGTACGGCTCCCGCAACATCGCCGTCTCCGAGGCGGAGGCCCACCTGCGGAGGCTCGTGAAACAGGGCCGCGCCGAGGCCGTACCGGACAGCGACCCGGTGACCTACCGCAGCCTGTAAGGGGCTCTCCCTGCCGGCACCACCCGGCCCGGCGGCTACGGGCCGGTAGAGTACGGACGTCGTCCACACTCGCGTACAGGGGGAAGCCGGTGCGATTCCGGCGCTGACCCGCAACCGTGACCTCCCTCGGCTCCGCCGGGGCGGGGAGCCGGAATGCCCCGTACCGCAGTGCGCGGCTCGCGCCGCCGGGTCCTCCGGCGGCCGGCACCGTCGAGGTATACGGAGCCGGAGCCCGGTGCCAGCCCCCTGCTGTGCTGCCTTCCTCCGGGTCCCCAGCACGAGAGGCACCCGCCCCGCCATGAACGTCCGCCGCAGCGCCGCCACGCTCGCCGCCTCCGCCGTGCTCTGCGTGGGCGCCGCCCCCGCCGCCCTCGCCGACACCGCCACGCCCTCACCGGCGCCGGTCGTCCCCTCCGGGCTCTTCGGCACGAAGGACCCGATGTACGACGGGGTGTGGCGGCAGTCGTTCGCGCTGCTCGCCCAGCACACGGTCGGCGTGAAACCCGCGCAGCAGGCCGTGGACTGGCTCGTCGGCCAGCAGTGCCCCGACGGCTCCTTCGCCGCCTTCCGCGCCGACACGGCCAAGGCCTGCGACGCCTCGGTGTTCATCGACTCCAACGCCACCTCCGTCGCCGTGCAGGCACTGGTCGCGATCGGCGGCCACCCCGAGACGGTGAAGAAGACGGTCGGCTGGCTGAAGTCCGTACAGAACGCGGACGGCGGCTGGAGCAACAACCCCGGCGGCGCCATGGACGGCGGTTCGGACGCCAACTCGACCGCCCTCGTGATCAGGGCCCTGGAGGCGGCCGGCGAGAAGCCCGCCGAGGTCAAGTCGAAGTCGGGCAAGTCTCCGTACGAGGCCCTCCTGGCCTTCCAGCTGGACTGCTCGGCCGAGCAGGCCGCCGACCGGGGCGCCTTCGCGTTCCAGCCGACCGGCGGCAAGCTGTCCGCCAGCGCCGACGCGACGGCCGCGGTCGTCCTGGCCGGACTCGGCACGGGCCCGGTCGTCCCCCCCTCCTCCGCCGACACCCCCGCGGCCCCGCTCGCCTGCCCGGCGACCGCCGGTGACCCGGTGGCGGCGGCCCAGGGCGGCGCCGGGTACCTGGCGGAGGCCCTGAAGAAGGACGGCCACCTCACCGTCCTCACCCCGGGCTCCGACCAGCCCACCGCGGACCACGGCAACACCGCCGACGCGGTCATCGCCCTGGCCGCGGCCGGGCACAAGCAGTCGGCGGCGGGCGCACTGGAGTGGCTGAAGGCCAACTCCGCCGAGTGGTCCAAGGGCAACCCGGCCGGCCTCGGCACCCTGATCCTGGCCGCGCACGCGACCGGCACCGACCCGAAGGACTTCGGCGGCACCGACCTGGTGGCGGCCCTGAACGCGACGGGCCCGGCGCCGGCGAAGGCGACGGGGTCCGACAAGAAGGACTCCGATGACTCCGGCGACTCCGATGACTCCGGCGACAACAACGTCTGGTGGATGATCGGCGCGGGCGCAGCGGCCGGCATGGGCATCGGCATCGTGCTGAGCGGCCGCCGGAAGAAGAACCAGCTCTGATGCGCCGCCACCACCGCCGCCTGACGCCGGTCCTCCTCGGGCTCGGCCTCGTCCTCACCCTGCTGGCCGCGTCCCCCGCGCTCGCCTCCACCTACCGGTACTGGTCGTTCTGGGACGGCGCGGGCGGCCAGTGGACGTACGCCACCCAGGGCCCCTCCTCGCTGCGCCCGGCGGACGGCTCCGTGCAGGGATTCCACTTCGTGGTCAGCAAGGACGCGGCCGACCAGGCCGCCCCTCCGCGTGCCGGCGCGGACTTCGCGGCGGTCTGCTCGGCCACCCCGGCGGTGGACGGCAAGAAGCGGATCGCCGTGGTCGTCGACTTCGGCACCCGCTCGGACGCCGCGGCGGGCGACACCCCGCCGCAGGATGATCCGCGCACGGCCTGCGCACAGGTCGGCCCGGACGCCACGGCGGCCGAGGCCCTGGCGGAGGTGGCGAAGCCGCTGCGCTACAACAGCGCGGCCCTGCTGTGCGCGGTCTCGGGATACCCGGCGCAGGGCTGCGGCGAACCGGTCGCGGACACCGCCGCAGACCGGCCCGCCGACGACCGGCCCGCCGACGGCGGCCCGTCCGCGGGTCTCCTCGCGGGCATCGCCGCGGTGGCCGCCCTGGCCGCGGCCGGCCTCTGGCAGTCCCGCCGCCGCCGCGCCCGATGACCCCGCTCCCCGCCCCCCGGCGCCCGCGCCCGCGCCCGGACGCGGACCCGGACCCGGACGGCACCGACGGCGGAACGCGGGCCGCGGCCGGGGCCGCGGCCCTCACCGTGGCGGGCGGCAGCGGCCCGGCAGCCCCGGGTGCCGGGCCCGCGGGGACCGCGAGCGGCGCGGCGGACACCGGCGGCGGGCGGCCACCCGCCGGGGCCACCGCCACCACCCGGCCGTCCACGCGCACCGGTGCTGCGGGCGGGAACCCCGCCCGGCCGCCGGCCGGGCGCCCCACCCACGGAGCCGCACCCGGCGTCCTGACCCCGACCGCGCCCGACCCCGGCCGGGCGGCGACGGCCACCCCGCGCGGGGCAACGTACAGAACAAGAGGGTGGCGGGCCCCCGAGGCCACGCGTTCCAACGCCCTGCACGCGGGAGCCTGGTGGCTCTGGGCGCTCGGCCTCGCCACCGCCGCCTCGCGCACCACCAACCCGCTCCTCCTCGGCCTGATCGTCGGCGTCGCCGGCTATGTCGTCGCCGCCCGCCGCACCGACGCCCCCTGGGCCCGTTCCTACGGCGCCTTCGTCAAGCTCGGCCTCTTCGTCATCGGCCTGCGCCTCCTCTTCTCCCTGCTCCTCGGCTCCCCCATCCCCGGCTCGCACACCCTCTTCACCCTTCCGGAGCTCCCGCTGCCCGCCTGGGCGCAGGGCATCCGGCTCGGCGGACGGGTCACCGCCGAACAACTGGTCTTCGCCTTCTACGACGGCGCGAAGCTGGCCGCGCTCCTCATCTGCGTCGGCGCCGCCAACGCGCTCGCGAACCCGGCGCGGCTGTTGAAGTCCCTGCCCGCGGCCCTGTACGAGGTGGGCGTCGCCGTGGTCGTCGCGATGACCTTCGCGCCGAACATGGTCGCGGACGTCGTCCGCCTGCGCGCCGCCCGCCGGCTGCGCGGACGCCCGACCGGCGGGGTGAGGGCCGTCCTGCAGATCGGTCTGCCGGTCCTGGAGGGCGCGCTCGAGCGTTCCGTGGCCCTCGCCGCCTCGATGGACGCCCGCGGCTACGGCCGTACCGCGCGGGTCCCGGCCACCGTCCGCCACACCACCAACGTCCTCACCCTCGGCGGGCTCCTGGGCATGTGCGCGGGCACGTACGGACTCCTGGCCGCGGAGGGCGCCGCGTACGGACTGCCGGTCCTGATCGCCGGCCTCGTCCTGGCCCTCGCGGGGCTCCGCCTCGGCGGCCGGCGCTCCGTGCGGACCCGGTACCGGCCCGACCGGTGGGGTCCGCGGTCCTGGCTGGTCGCCGGGTCGGGCGCGGCCGTCGCGGCGCTGCTGATCCGGGCCGCGTCCCTGGACCCGGAGGGGCTGCGCCCCGGGGTCGTCCCCCTGGTCGCCCCCGGTCTGCCGCTCTGGCCGGCCGCGGTGGTCCTGATCGGCCTGCTTCCCGCCTGGGTGGCACCGGTACCCGTTCCCGCGCCCGCGCCCGTACCCGTACCCACTCCCCCAGAGGCATCACAGTGATCCGCTTCGACGACGTGTCGGTGACGTACGAGGGCTCGTCCTCCCCTTCCCTCTCCCACGCCGACTTCACCCTCCCCGAGGGGGAACTGACCCTGCTGGTCGGCCCGTCGGGAGCCGGCAAGTCGACCCTCCTCGGGGCGGTCTCCGGCCTGGTCCCGCACTTCACGGGGGGCCGGCTCCAAGGGCGCGTCACCGTCGCGGGCCGCAACACCCGCACGCACAAGCCGCGCGAACTCGCCGATGTGGTCGGCACGGTGGGCCAGGACCCCCTGGCCCACTTCGTGACGGACGTCGTCGAGGACGAGCTCGCCTACGGCATGGAGTCCCTCGGCCTGGCCCCCTCCGTCATGCGCCGCCGCGTCGAGGAGACCCTCGACCTCCTCGGCCTGGGCGAACTGCGCGACCGTCCCCTCGCCACCCTGTCCGGGGGCCAGCAGCAGCGGGTCGCGATCGGCTCGGTCCTGACCCCGCACCCGCGCGTCCTGGTGCTGGACGAACCGACCTCCGCGCTGGACCCGGCGGCGGCGGAGGAGGTCCTGGCCGTCCTGCAACGGCTGGTCCACGACCTCGGCACGACCGTCCTGATGGCGGAGCACCGCCTGGAGCGGGTGGTCCAGTACGCCGACCAGGTCCTGCTCCTCCCCTCCCCGGGCGCCCCACCGGTCCTCGGCTCCCCGTCCTCGATCATGGCCGTCTCCCCGGTCCACCCCCCGGTCGTGGCCCTGGGCCGCCTGGCCGGCTGGTCCCCCCTCCCCCTCTCCATCCGCGACGCCCGCCGCCAGTCCGCCCCCCTCCGCTCCCGCCTCTCCCTCCCCCACACCCCGCCCCCCGCCCCGACCCCTCACGCCGGGTCGGGGGCGGAGCCCCACGCGGGGGCCGGGGCGCAGCCGCGGGGAACGGTGGGAGGGCGGGTCGGGGACGGCCGCCCGCAGGGCCCCACCACCGGCACCGACACCGACACCGGCCCCGGCCCCGGCACCGACACCGGCCTCCCCACCCGCACCCACCCCCTCGCCCGCCTGCTCCGCCGCCGCAGGCCCACACCCACACCGCCGCCCGCCCCCGCCCGACACCCCGTGGAGCCCCCCGCCCAGGTCTCCGGCGTCTCCCTGCGCCGCGGCCGGGCCGAGGTCCTCCGCGGCATCGCCCTCGCGGTGGCGCAGGGCGAGATCGTCGCCCTCATGGGCCGCAACGGCGCCGGCAAGTCCACGCTCCTCGCCACCCTCGTCGGCACCCTGGAACCCACCACCGGCCAGGTCACCGTCAGCGGTCGCACCCCCCACCGCACACCTCCCCCCGAGATGGTGACCCGCGTCGGCCTGGTACCCCAGGAGCCCCGCGACCTCCTCTACGCCGACACCGTCGCCGCCGAGTGCGCGGCCGCCGACGCCGACGCCGGCCAGCCGCCGGGAACGTGCCGGGCCCTCGTCACCTCGCTCCTCCCCGACGTGCCCGACGACACCCACCCCCGCGACCTCTCCGAGGGCCAGCGCCTGGCCCTCGCCCTCGCGCTGGTCCTGACCGGCCGCCCCGCCCTGCTGCTCCTCGACGAGCCGACCCGCGGCCTGGACTACGCCGCCAAGGCCCGCCTCGTCGAGATCCTGCGCGGCCTCGTCGCCGACGGCCACGCCATCGTCCTGGCCACCCACGACGTGGAGCTCGCCGCCGAGCTGGCCCACCGGGTCGTGATCCTGGCCGGCGGCGAGATCGTGGCGGACGGCCCGACCGCCGAGGTGGTCGTCTCCTCCCCCGCCTTCGCCCCGCAGGTGGCCAAGGTCCTGGCCCCGGCCCCTTGGCTCACGGTGTCCCAGGTCTCCGAGGCCCTGGACCGGCTAGCCCAGACCGAAGCCCTGGCCGGGGCACAGCGGGAAACGGACCCGCACGCACCGCCGACGCCGCACCCCGCGGCGCACCCTGCGGCAGACCCGACGGCACACCCGACGCCCCGCCCGGGAACGCAGGCGACCCCGTGACCGCCCCCCGGCCGAGTCGGCCCCGTCCCGCCCGCCCCCTCCGCATCGGCCCCCGCGCCGCCGCCGCCCTGATCCTCGTCACCCTCATCGGCGTCGCCGCCTTCGGCTGGCCCCTCCTCGCCGACGCCCGGTCCGGCCTCGCCCACTCCCAGGACGCCCCCTGGCTCTTCGCCGCCCTGCTCCCCCTCCTCGTCGGCGTGGTCGTCGCGACCATCGCCGACGACGGCATGGACGCCAAGGCCGTCGCCATGCTCGGCGTACTGGCCGCCGTGGGGGCCGCGCTGCGCCCCCTCGGCGCGGGCACGGCCGGCCTGGAGCCGATGTTCTTCCTGATGGTGCTCAGCGGGCGCGTCCTCGGCCCCGGCTTCGGCTTCGTGCTCGGCGCCGTCACGATGTTCGCGTCGTCCCTGCTGACCGGCGGGGTCGGCCCGTGGATGCCGTTCCAGATGCTGGCGATGGCCTGGTTCTCGCTGGGCGCGGGGCTGCTGCCCGGTGCGGAGCGGATCCGGGGGCGGGCCGAGCTGGCGATGCTCGCGCTGTACGGGTTCCTCGGCTCGTTCGCGTACGGCACGGTCATGAACCTGCAGGGCTGGGTGATCCTTCAGGGCATGGGACAGGGGATCTCCTTCCGTCCCGGGGACCCGGTCCCGGCGAACCTCGCGCGCTTCCTCGCGTACTGCCTGGCGACCTCGGTCGGCTGGGACCTGGGCCGGGCCGCGCTGACCGTCGTACTGACGCTCACACTCGGCGCCACCCTGCTGAAGGCATTGCGACGGGCCACTCGGAGAGCTGCCTTCGACGCGCCCGTCACCTTCGACGCGGGGGTCGGATCCGGCCGCGACCTTCCCCCGGACGGGGTACGAGCGGGCACGGAGGGTGAGATCCGGGCCCCCGAGCGGTGACCCGCCCCACAGGACCCAGGTCACATACGAAGCGGGATCGTAGCCCCTGAACGCCCCGTGCACGACCACGGGAACCGTCTCCCACCTGCGACGACGCCGACCCGACCGGAGGGGGGCCGTTCCCCCCGCCCTCCGAGGACCACTAGTAAGAGGGGTCGTTGCCAGGCCCCTCGAACCCCCGTAGAACTGGATGAGTCGCACGGCGGACGGAGATTCCCCGGGTCCACCCCGGTCTCCCGCTCCCGCCGACGAACCCCTCTCCTCCGCGTGAGTGGCTCACGCATGTCTTCGGCATGCCCGCGGCCGCCCCTGTCCCCTACGGAAGGTTCCGTACCGTGTCGAAGTCCTTCATCCGTGCCGTCGCCGCCTCGAAGAAGACCCTCGCGGGTTCTGTCCTCGCCCTCGGCGTCGCCGGTTCCATGCTCGCGACGGTCCCGGCGCAGGCTGCTCCGATGGACGCCAAGTCCATCGCGCACCGGATGATCAAGGACCCGGCCCAGTTCGCCGCCTTCGACAAGATCATCTCGCACGAGAGCGGCTGGAACCACACCGCGACGAACTCCTCCTCGGGCGCCTACGGCCTGGTCCAGGCCCTGCCGGCCTCGAAGATGGCCTCGGCGGGCTCGGACTGGAAGACCAACCCGGCCACCCAGATCAAGTGGGGCCTGGACTACATGAACTCCCGCTACGGCAGCCCCGTCGGCGCCTGGAACTTCTGGTCCGCCAACCACTGGTACTGAGCCGCCGGTGGCGACCGGCGGTGCGGCAGCAGGATCCGCACGACCGCGCGACAGGACGACCGCGCGACCACGCCCCGCGAGGGCGGTGCGCGCGTGCGAAGGCCCCGGCGGCCGACCTCCCCAGGTCCGGCCACCGGGGCCTTCGGCTTCCCATCCCACAGGGACCGAGAAGCGGCGCGGCGGGTGAGCGCTACAGCCGCTGGATGATGGTGCCCGTCGCCAGCGCGCCTCCCGCGCACATGGTGATCAGGGCGAACTCCTTGTCGCGCCGCTCCAGCTCGTGCAGGGCGGTGGTGATCAGCCGGGCCCCGGTGGCGCCGACGGGGTGGCCGAGCGCGATGCCGCCGCCGTTGACGTTGACCTTCTCCAGGTCCTGGTCGAATACCTGGGCCCAGCTGAGCACGACCGAGGCGAAGGCCTCGTTGATCTCGACGAGGTCGATGTCCTTGAGCGACATGCCGGCCTTGCCCAGGACCGCCCGCGTCGCGTCGATCGGGCCGTCCAGGTGGAAGTGCGGGTCGGAGCCGACCAGCGTCTGGGCGACGATCCGGGCGCGCGGCCGCAGCTTGAGCGCGCGGGCCATCTTGCGCGAGGCCCACATCACGGCGGCGGCGCCGTCGGAGATCTGCGAGGAGTTCCCGGCGGTGTGCACGGCGGTCGGCATGACCGGCTTCAGCCGGGCGAGCGCCTCCATGGAGGTGTCGCGCAGGCCCTCGTCCCGGTCGACCAGGCGCCACATGCCCTGACCGGCGGCCTGCTCGGCCTCGGTGGTGGGCACCTGCACGGCGAAGGTCTCGCGCTTGAACCGCTCCTCGGCCCACGCGGCGGCGGCCCGCTGCTGGGACAGGACGCCCAGCCCGTCCACGTCCTCCCGCGTCAGACCCCGGTGGCGGGCGATCCGCTCGGCGGCCTCGAACTGGTTCGGGAGGTCGACGTTCCACTCGTCCGGGAAGGGCTTGCCGGGGCCGTGCTTGGATCCGGAACCGAGCGGTACGCGGCTCATGGCCTCGACCCCGCACGCGATGCCGATGTCCATGACCCCGCCGGAGATCATGTTGGCGACCATGTGGTTGGCCTGCTGCGAGCTGCCGCACTGGCAGTCCACGGTGGTCGCGGCGGTCTCGTACGGCAGGCCCATGGCCAGCCAGGCGTTGCGGGCGGGGTTCATCGACTGCTCGCCGGCGTGGGTGACGGTGCCGCCGACGATCTGCTCGACGCAGTCGGGCTGGATGCCGGTGCGGGCGAGGAGCTCGCGGTAGGTCTCGCCGAGAAGGTAGGCGGGGTGAAGATTGGCGAGCGCGCCCCCGCGCTTGCCGATGGGGGTGCGTACGGCTTCGACGATGACGGGTTCCGCGGCCATGAGCTCGTCCTCTCCTGCTCCTGCGTAGCGCACAGCGCGCCTCAGCTGGCGGATGGGCCGTCCCGGCGCCCCATCCGAACTAGTACGCGTTCTAGTTCTCCAAGCAGTCTTATGACCAGAACACCCGGTACGCAAGGGTCTTGCACGTGGCTTACACGGTTTCCACACGCAGAAGTTGGCGCGGGGCCCCTTGTCACTTCTAGAACTCGTTACTACGGTCGAGCCAACTTCTGATGGGCCGTCAGACTCTGGAGTCGCCCGATGCCCTGCCCCGCGCTGCCCGAAGGCTTCGACGCCACCGATCCGGACCTGCTCCAAGACCGGGTGCCCTATCCCGAGTTCGCACAGCTGCGGCAGACGGCACCCGTGTGGTGGTGCCCGCAGGAACGGGGGATCACCGGTTTCGACGACGAGGGGTACTGGGCCGTCACCCGGCACGCGGACGTCAAGTACGTCTCCACGCACCCGGAGCTGTTCTCCTCCACCACGAACACGGCGATCATCCGCTTCAACGAGCACATCCAGCGCGAGGCGATCGATGCCCAGCGCCTGATCATGCTGAACATGGATCCGCCGGAACACACGCGCGTACGCCAGATCGTGCAGCGCGGATTCACCCCCCGGGCCATTCGCGGGCTGGAGGACGCCCTGCGCGACCGCGCCGGGAAGATCGTCGCGGAGGCCCTCGCGGCCTCGGCGGACGGCAGCTTCGACTTCGTCACCCAAGTGGCCTGCGAACTCCCGCTGCAGGCCATCGCCGAGCTGATCGGCGTACCGCAGGAGGACCGGTCCCGGATCTTCGACTGGTCGAACAAGATGATCGCGTACGACGACCCGGAGTACGCGATCACCGCGGAGGTCGGCGGCAACGCCGCCATGGAGCTCATCGGTTACGCGATGAACCTGTCGGCGGCCCGCAAGGAGTGCCCCGCCAAGGACATCGTCACGCAGCTGGTGGCGGCCGAGGGCCAGGGCAACCTGGGCTCCGACGAGTTCGGCTTCTTCGTGCTGCTGCTCGCGGTGGCGGGCAACGAGACCACCCGCAACGCCATCAGCCACGGCATGCACGCCTTCCTGACCCACCCCGAGCAGTGGGAGCTGTACAAGGCGACCCGCCCCTCGACGGCGGCCGAGGAGATCGTCCGCTGGGCCACCCCCGTGGTGTCCTTCCAGCGCACCGCCACCCAGGACACCGAACTGGGCGGGCAGAAGATCAAGGCGGGCGACCGGGTGGGGCTGTTCTACTCCTCCGCCAACCACGACCCCGAGGTCTTCGAGAACCCCGAGGCCTTCGACATCACCCGCGACCCCAACCCCCACCTGGGCTTCGGTGGCGGCGGCCCGCACTTCTGCCTCGGCAAGTCGCTGGCCATCATGGAGATCGACCTGATCTTCAACGCGCTGGCCGACGCACTGCCCGACCTGCGCCTCGCCGGCGCGGGCCCGCGCCGGCTGCGGGCGGCCTGGCTGAACGGCATCAAGGAACTGCGGGTCAGCCACGGCTGACCCGTCGTCCAGGACGGCAGGGGCCCTACCTCCCACGCCCGGCCCCTGCCGTCCCTCGGCCCGTCGCCCGGCCGGCTGCCGCGGCCCCTCGGCCCGTCGCCCGCCCGGGCCCTCGGCCCGTCGCCCGGCCGGCTGCCGCGGCCCCTCGGCCCGTCGCCCGCCCGGGCCCTCGGCCCGTGGCCAGGCCGTTCGCCAGGTCCTTCGCCGGATGCGCCGGCCGGGCGACCCGCGGCCACGTCGTCAGTCGTTACCGTTCAGCCGCCGTCGAGATCATTGCCTTGGCGGCGGGGCGGACCCCAGACTGCCCGGATGAACCTTGAGGACCCCAGCGCGAGACGCTGGCAGCGGCTGCCGACCACATGGCGGCGAATGGTCGAACAGAGCGGGTCCGAGCCCATGAGCCAGGGTGTCCTCGCGCTCATCGAGGCCGCCCGCGCACAACCGGAGCTGCGCCGGCTGTACCCGTACACCAGCCACTTCACCCTGTGGTTCAGCGCCTCCGAGGGCCATCCCTTCGCCGTGACCGCGCCGGCCGTCGAACCGCTGCCCGACGGCCGCTTCCGCGTGCGCGGCCCCCGTCAGACCACCGTGCTCGGCGAAACCGACTCGGCGCCGGCGGCGATAGCCCTCGTCGTGGCGAACCTGCCGGCGGAGTAGGAGCCCGCGCCGGGCGGCCGACGGAACGCGGCGTCCCTCGCGTAGGGGGCCGGGGCGGGCTGCCCCACCGCCCCGGCCCCCTCCGCCGGCACCCCTGCGTCGGCCCTCCTACGCCGGCACCCCTGCTCGTCACAGAGGGCGCGCGGCCCTCGTACCCGGCCCCGCGCCCTCAGGCCGTCAGGCCGTCAGGCCCTCAGGCCCTCAGGCCGTCAGGCCGTCAGGCCTGCACACCCTCAGGCCCTCGTGCGCTCGGCCCCGGAACCCGATCCCGCCGGGACCCGCTCCGGCTGCCTGGGCCGCGGTACGCCCGACCCGGCCGGCAGGGCGGCGCCCCGGGGGCCCGAGAGCACGTAGACGAGGCCGAAGCCGGCGCCGACGACCAGCGCGCCGCCGACCGCGTCCAGGACCCAGTGGTTGGCGGTGGCGACGATCGCGCACACGGTGATCGTCGGGTGCAGCGCCCCCAGCAGCTTCTGCCAGCCCTTCGGCGCGAGCGTGACGATCACGATCCCGCACCACAGCGACCAGCCGAAGTGCAGCGAGGGCATCGCCGCGTACTGGTTGGAGATCGCGGTCATGGCCCCGTAGCTCGGGTTCGCCAGGTCCTGCGCGCCGTGCACGGTGTCGATGAAGCCCAGGTCGGGCATCAGGCGCGGCGGCGCCAGCGGGTACAGCCAGAAGCCTATGAGCGCCAGGACGGTGGCCAGGCCGAGGGAGGCGCGGGCCCAGCGGTAGTCCTTGGGCCGGCGCCAGTACAGGACGGCCAGGATCGTCAGCGGGACCACGAAGTGGAACGAGGTGTAGTAGAAGTTGAAGAACGCCTCCAGCCAGGGCGTCTTCGCCACGGCGTGGTTCACGGCGAGCTCGATGTCGATGCCGAGCGCCTTCTCGATGCCGTGGATCTGGCTCCCGTTGCCCTCGGCCAGGCTGCGGCTGGTCGGCGCGGCGGCCCGGATGTGCGAGTAGAGCGAGTACCCGACCCGTATCAGCAGCAGTTCCAGCAGCAGGTTGGGGCGCGACAGCACGCGCCGCCAGAACGGCAGGAGCGGCACCCGCGCCCACCGCGCGGGCGCGGGCCGGCCGTAGGCCGTCGGGACGGGCTCGCGCCAGTACGGCGACGAGCGCGGCAGGAACGGCACGGCGCAGGCCGCCGCGAGGGCCGCGAGGAGCAGCACGTTGTCCCGTACGGGCGCCAGTGCGACCAGGTTGGGCAGCAGGACGTCGCTCGGCAGGGTCATCGCGAGGACCACGGCCACCGGCCACACGGGCCGGTCGGCAGCCCGCTTGCCGACCTTGCCGGCGACCGCGAGCAGCACCCACAGCAGCTGGTGACGCCAGCCGGTCGGGGACACGGCGACGGCCACGCAGCCGGTGATGGCGACGGCGAGCAGCAGCTGTCCGTCGCGGGCGTAGCGCGCGGCGCGGCGCAGGCCGAACCAGGCGACGGCGGCCGCGAGGGCGACGTAGAGCAGGACCTCGCCGGGACCGGAGAGGCCGAGGCGCAGGAGCGCGCCGTGCACGGACTGGTTGGCGAGGCCGGTGGGGGCGCCACCGAGACCGGTGCCCGCCAGGTGTTCGACCCAGTACGTCCACGAGTCCTGCGGCAGGGCCGCCCAGGACAGCGCGGTGGCGCCGACGAAGGTCACGGCGGCGGCGCGGGCGGTGGGCTTGCGCCCGGTCAGCCAGAGCAGCGGGGCGAAGAGCAGCAGCGCGGGCTGGAGGGCGGCGGCGAGTCCGATCAGGAAACCGGACGGGCGGTCGCCCGGGACTCTGAACACGGCCAGCAGCACCAGCAGGACCGGGAGCACGGCGGTCTGGCCGGGCGAGGCCGCCTCACGGACGGGCAGCGACACCATCATGAGCGCGACCAGCACCGGCGCCGCCAGCAGCGCGGTGCGCCGCGGCACGGGATCGGGCAGGCCGCGCGCGGCCACGAGCCCGATGGCGGCGACGAGCAGCAGGGTCACGCAGGTCCAGGTCACTTCCAGGGAGGAAGTGGCGAAGCCGAGTATCGGCTTGAGGACCAGCCCCGCGAAGGGGGTGCCGGTGAACTGCCCGTTCTCGTAGAGCAGGCCCGGCAGGCTGCCCGGCGCGGTCGGGAGGTGGAAGTCACTGAGCCACTCGCCCGGTGGCACGCGCAGCACGACCGCGGCCTGCCTGACGGCGAGCAGCCCGGCCAGCGCCCACAGCATGAGGCGTGCGGCCCCTAGCCTGCCGCCGCTACCGCCTATGACTCCGGCATGTCCGTTCGCACCACTGTGCTCCGCCGCGTTAGCCACGCCTCGCCGGCCTCCCACCCTGTTGACCGCAACCCTGACTTTGCCTGGCTGCCGCGTTTGATACCGCGTTTCATACCGCGCGCTTCATTTACCCGGACGACGATATCCCCCGCGCGATACCTAGGATGGCGGGCATGAGCATCGTGAAGATCAACGCACTCACCGTCCCGGCCGAACAGCGAGAGGTCCTGGAGCAGCGGTTCGCCTCTCGGGCGGGGGCCGTGGAGGGCTCGGACGGGTTCGAATGGTTCGAGCTGCTGCGTCCCGTCGAGGGCACGGACCAGTACCTGGTGTACACGCGCTGGCGTTCCGAGGAGGACTTCCAGGCGTGGATGGAGGGCCCCATGAAGGCGGCCCACCAGGGTGGCGGCGCGGCGGGCGGGGCGGCGGGTGCGGCCGGCGGCGCGGGTGGCGCGGAGCGGCCGAAGCCCGCCGCGACGGGGTCCTCGGTGTGGTCGTTCGAGGTCGTACAGCAGGCGGCGCCCAAGCAGGCGTGACCGGGGAGGGGCCCGGAGCGCGTGCTCCGGGCCCCTCGGCGTGGGCCCCGCGTCCTGTCTGCCGGGCGCTGTTCGCCGGGCTGTCGGCTGCCGGCTCTTGCCGTCTCGCGTCAGCTCCAGAAGGCGTCGCTCTCGTCGATGTCCTCGGTGCAGACGTCGAGGTCGCTGATCTTCCCGGCGACGATGGTGAAGAAGATTCCCTCGTGGATCTCGATCCCACGGTCGCCGCGGTCCGCGCGCACTGTGTGGAAACTCATGACGTGGCCGCGACCGTCCGCGAGCAGTTTGTCCAGGTGAATCTTGAATGTTCCGTTCGTCTCCTCGCCGAATCGGCGGTAGAGGTCGAAGACGGCTTCCCTGCCCTTGTGGTGCCCGGATATGGGGCTGGTGCCGGGGACGTGCTGGATGACGTCGGCCGTCATCATCGTGCTCAGCTTGTCCATGTCGCCTTGGCTGAAGGCTTCGTAGCCTCGACGGACCAGGACACAGTCAGGATGCTCCGACATGACGGTTCACGCCCTTCACGTACGCGGTTGCCCTTTTGTCCTTTTTCCTATCATCGGCCCGAGCCTGTGGATATTCCAACGCGGGGCCGGTCCATGCCGCTGCACAATGACGTCACGACCAGCGGTTTCGGATGCGAGGGGCACAGGGGGACACACCGATGGACACGGGAACGAACGCCGGAATGAACGCGGGAATGAACACGGGTGCGGACACGGGTGCGGACACGGGTGCGGACACGGCGGGCGGGGACTGGCAGGTCGTCGTCGAGGCGTTCACGACCCCGGACGCCACGCTGATGCGACGCGCGTACTACGCGGAGGTCGCCGGGCGGTACTGGAAACGGTCCGTCACCGAGGCCGAGATCGACCAGGGGCTCCTGGACTTCCCGGACGACGAGCTGACGGCCCCGACCGGCCGGTTCGTGGTCGGCCGGCGGGGCGGACGGCCCCTCGCGTGCGGGGGCATACGCCTCCTGGACCCGGCCACCGCCGAGCTCACCCGGGTGTACGTGGACCCACGCGCCCGCGGCACGGGCGGCGGGGCGGCGCTGCTCGAGGTCCTGGAGGAGGCGGGCCGCGCGCTGGGCGCCGAGCGCGTACGGCTGGACACGCGGTCGGACCTGGTGGAAGCCCGCGCGTTGTACGCGCGGCACGGGTACGCGGAGATACCGGCGTACAACGCGGGGCCATATGCCGAGCACTGGTTCGAGAAGCCCCTGCGCTGACCGGCGGGCTGTCGGTCCAACAGGTGGGCCGGCCGGAGGTCCGGTCCGGTCCGGTCCGGTCCGGTCAGCGGGCGGGTGGCCCGCCCGGCGTGCGGACGGAGCCTGCACGGCGGTCGGCCATCAGGGCGCCGCGTGGTCCCGGCGCGCCAAGGTGTCGTAGGGCTCCTCGGCGTCGGAGCCGCACAGCTCCCTGTTGATCTCCTCGACCAGCTGGGACAGGTCCGTCGGGCGGTCCGGGCTCCACCAGTCGCCGAGCAGTTCCGCGAGCGACTCCTGCCGGGCGCCGGAAAGCTTGGCCGCGCTCACGCGCCCCTTGTCGGTCAGGACCAGTGACAGCCCGTCGCGGACGGCCAGCCCACGCTCCTCGATCTGGCGGCCCGCGTCCGTGACGGCCCTCAGCGGCACCATGGTCCGCTCCGCGAGTACGGCGGGGTCCGCGGAGCCGTACTTCTTGATCCGGAGCAGCAGCCAGCTGGAGGCGGGCAGCAGGTCGTAGCCCGCCTTCGCGGTGATCTTCTCGTAGACGTGTTTGCGGCCCTGGAGGGTGCCCAGCACCGTCAGGGCGCGGGCGACCTCCTCATGGGATGAGCGCTGGACGGGGTTGGAGGCGAGGGTCTCGGTGACATCGGGCGCCGTCACCGAGCCGCGCAGCTTGTCCTCCTTCAGGAACCAGGCCAGCACGAAGGCCACCAGCACGACGGGCACGGCGTAGAGGAAGACGTCGGTGATCGAGGTGGAGTAGGAGTCCAGCACCGTCGTCCGGAGATCGGCGGGAAGGGTGGCGATGGAACGGGGGTCCGCCTCCAGCTGTCCCGCGTCCACGCCGGGCGGCAGTGGGATCCCGGCCAGTGCGGCGATCAGTTTCTCGTCGAGCTGGTGGGTGAAGACCGTGCCGAAGATGGCCACGCCGAAGGAGGCGCCGATGGAACGGAAGAAGGTGGCACCCGACGTCGCGACGCCGAGGTCGGCGTAGCTGACGGAGTTCTGCACGACCAGGACGAGGACCTGCATGACCAGTCCGAGGCCGGCACCGAAGACGAAGAAGTAGACGCTCATCTCCCAGGTGGAGCTGGTCCGGTCCAGCTGGTGCAGGAGCAGCAGCCCGATCGCGGTCACGCCCGTGCCCGCGATGGGGAACACCTTCCAGCGCCCGGTGCGGCTGACGATCTGGCCGGAGCCGGTGGAGGTTATCAGCATGCCGAGCACCATCGGCAGCATGTGGACGCCCGACATGGTCGGCGAGACCCCCTGGACGACCTGGAGGAAGGTCGGCAGGTAGACCATCGCGCCGAACATCGCGAAGCCCACGACGAAGCTGATCAGCGAGCAGAGCGTGAAGGTGCGGATCCGGAACAGCTTGAGCGGGAGCACCGGCTCCAGGGCCCGCCGCTCCACGAGGACGAAGGCGATCAGCAGCACGAAGCCCAGTACGGCCAGCCCGATGATCTCGGGAGAGCTCCAGCCCCAGGTGCCGCCGAGTGAGGCCACGAGCACCAGGCACGTGGCGACCGAGGCGATGAGGAAGGTGCCGAGGTAGTCGATGGTGTGCTTCTCGGAGCGCACGGGGATGCGCAGGCTGGCGGCGATGACGACGAGTGCGACGAGACCGATGGGGAGGTTGATGTAGAAGACCCAGCGCCACGACAGGTGGTCCACGAACAGCCCGCCCAGCAGGGGTCCGAGCACGCTGGTCGCTCCGAAGACGGCGCCGAAGAGACCCTGGTACCTGCCCCGTTCGCGCGGCGGCACGATGTCCCCGACGATCGCCATCGACAGCACGATCAGTCCGCCGCCGCCCAGGCCCTGCAGCGCGCGGAAGCCGATGAGCTGCGGCATGTCCTGGGCGAGCCCGCACAGGGCGGATCCGATCAGGAACAGCACGATGGCGTACTGGAAGAGCTTCTTGCGCCCGTACTGGTCACCGAGCTTGCCCCACAACGGCGTCGCGGCCGTCGAGGCGAGCATGTAGGCGGTGACGACCCACGACAGGTGCGCCATACCGCCGAGATCGCTGACGATCGTCGGCAGCGCCGTCGACACGATCGTCTGGTCGAGCGCGGCGATCAGCAGCCCCAGCAGCAGCGCGCCGATCGAAACGAGCACCTCGCGCGAGGTGTGCTCGGCACCCGGGCCGGACTTCTTCGGGCCGGGCTCCGTGGTCACGTCCTGAACCATCGGCTCCTCCTCGGGCCAGATCGACTCCTCCATCCTGAGCGGTGTGTCCTGTTATGGCCTCTCGGGCAGGTTGGGGGCGGGCCCGCGGGTCTGCATAATCGCAGGCAGTGGCCAGGGGAGAGGTACCAGTGAACGCTGAACACTGTCCGAATTGCGACGCCGTCGGCGACGCCTGCCGATGCGATTCCTTGCGCGTGCGCCCGTACGTCTCGCTGCCCGACCCGGGCCAGGCGGCCGACGGGCCGACGCGGGCCCACACCCCGGCCTACGGGACGCCTGCGCTGCCCTGGCCCGTACCCACGACCCCGCCCGCAGCCGGAGAAACGATGCGGCTGCGGGCCGTCCCGGCCGCGGCGCCCCCGCGCCGTCGCAGCCGCACGCTCCTGGTGGCCGCTTCCGCGGTGATCGCCTCCGGCGCGGTCGCACTGGCCCTGACGGCCTTCTCGGGCTCCGACGACCCCGAGGTGACCTCGCTCGACGGCAAGCCCTCCGACCCGGTCATCAGCTTGACCCAGGCGGCTCCGTCGCAGTCCTCGGCGAGCGCCCCGCCGAGTCCCTCCCCCTCCCGCTCCGCGAGCCCCTCCCGTTCCCCTTCTCCGTCCGCGACCCCTTCCGCCACTCCGAGCCGCTCGTCGGCGCCCGCGGCCGCCCCCTCCCCCACCCCCAGCCGTCCTTCCAGCCCCCCGCCGGCGCCGCAGGCCCCGGTCCTGCGCTACGGGGACTCAGGCCCCGAGGTGGAGAACCTCCAGCGCCGGCTCGCGGCGCAGGGCGTGTACTCGGGGAAGTTCGACGGAAAGTACGGCTCGCGCACGGAGAACGCGGTGTCCACGTTCCAGTGGCAGAACGAGATCGAGGGAGACGAGTGGGGCGTCTACGGTCCGGAGACCCGCCGCGTCCTGGAGGGCTAGGGCCCGGAGGGCGCGAGGCATAGAACACACTCCCGCCGGTGGCGCGGACCCCTCTCGGTTTTGTATGGTTCAGGAACAAAGTGGTTCCGTCCTCTATCCCTGACCGGTGGACGGAACCACTTGTTCTCTTTTCCCGCCCCGTCTGGAGCCCTACCGATGCCGGCCAGCACCACCGCCCCCGCCGTTCTGACCGCCAAGGCCCTCCTCCTGGACATGGACGGCACCCTCGTCAATTCCGACGCGGTGGTCGAGCGCTGCTGGAGCGACTGGGCCGTCACCCACGGCCTGGACCCGCGCGAGGCCCTCAAGGTGGTCCACGGCCGCCAGGGCTACGCCACCATGGCGATCCTCCTGCCGGACCGCCCGATGGCGGAGAACCTCGCCGAGAACGCGGTGATGCTCGCCCGCGAGACCGCCGACACCGACGGCGTGGTCCCGGTCGGCGGCGCTCCCGCGTTCATGGCCTCCCTCGCCGGCCTCCCGCACGCCCTGGTCACCTCCGCCGACGCGGCCCTGGCCTCGGCCCGGATGACCGCCGCGGCGCTGCCGATGCCCGAGGTCCGGGTCACCGCCGAGTCCGTGCGGGCCAGCAAGCCCCACCCCGAGGGCTTCCTGAAGGGCGCCGCCGCCCTCGGCGTCGACCCGGCCGACTGCGTCGTCTGCGAGGATTCGGCCGCCGGAATCGCCGCCGGTCAGGCCGCGGGCATGCGTGTGATCGGCGTCGGCCCCCGCGCCGCCGCCCACGCCCCGACCGCCCACGTGCTCGACCTCACGGAGATCGACGTCACCGCCTCCCCCGACGGCTCCATCACCCTCACGCTCCGGCCGGCATCCGTCTGACCCGGCTCCGGCTCCGGCCCGGGTCCGGGACGACGCCCGGGCCCAAGACCGGGCGCAGGCCGGGTCCGGGACGACGCCCGGGCGCAGGCCGGGTCCGGCCCCGAGCGACCGCGCCGGCTCAGGCCCGCGCCCCGCGCCCTGCGGGCCCGACCCGGCCCGGGCGGCGCGGACCAGGCGGTCAAGGCCCCTCGGGCGATACGGCCCCGCAGCCGGTACGGCCCGGCAATCGGTGAGGGCCGCCAGTCGGTCGGCCCCGCAGCCGGTACGACCCCTCAGGCGGTGCCGGCCCTCAGGCGACGCAGAACTCGTTGCCCTCGGGGTCCTGCAGCACGACGGCGTAGAAGCCCTCCGGCTCGTCCAGGACCCGCGACACGGTGGCGCCCGCGGCCGTCAGGAGACCCACCTTCTCGTCGATCCGCCGGGTCCGGACCTCCAGCGGGACGTCGCGGCCGCCACCGACCTTCAGATCGAGGTGCACCCGGTTCTTCCCGGCCTTCGCCTCCGGGACCTGCTGGAACCACACCCGTGGCCACCGGCCCTGCGGGTCGACGATCGACTCGGGGCTCTCGCCCGCGCCTTCGGGCAGTTCCTCCTCGGGCACCCCCATGTCCTGCCAGTACGCCCGCCAGGTGGGCTGCCCGCCGGGCGGCAGCTCCGGCTCGTAGCCCAGCGCTCCGCTCCAGAAGGCCACCATCAGCCGCGGGTCCGCACAGTCGATGGTCAGTTGCATCGTCAGCTCCATGCCCACAGCGTTCCAGACCCCACTGACATCGGGTGGCGGGCCGGCCCACGGCCGCCCCGCCCCCTCGCCGTCAGCCGATGGCCTCGTAGAACGAGAACACCCCCAGCGCCGCCATCACGGCGGCCGCGATCTTGGTGACCAGGCCTAGCGGCACGTACTTCATCAGCGTCCGCCCGCCCAGGATCCCGATCCCCGCCACGGCCCACAGGCCCAATACCGCGCCGACGCCGACCGAGAGGGGATCGTCGTAGCGCGCGGCGAGGTTCGCGGTCATGATCTGCGTCAGGTCACCGAACTCGGCGACCAGGATCAGCATGAAACCGGCCCCCGAGACCTTCCAGAAGGACTGGTCCGCGGGCGGCTCGACCTCTTCCTCCCCCTCGCTCTTCTTCAGGAGCAGCATCGCCGCCCCCGCGAGGAACAGGACGCCCACGACGGCCTGCACCAGCCGGTGCGGCAGCAGCGTGAGCACGCTGGCGGCGGCGATGGCGAGGGCCACGTGCACGGCGAAGGCGGCGGCCACGCCGACGAAGACGTACGAGGCGCGGTAGCGGGTGCCGAGCATCAGGCTGGCCAGGGCCGTCTTGTCGGGGAGTTCGGCAAGGAAGATGACGCCGAAGGCGATCGCCATCACGGTGAAGCTGAACACGGAGCGGAACCTCTATCGGTCGGGCAGGACGCCGTCGGTACCGAGAGACCAGGTCCGGATGGGGATCAGGGGTCGCTTCGGCTCGGCGGCGCCCTGGGATGCGTACGCGAACATACGCGCAGGACACTGCGGCCGAAGGTCTCGCTGGCCGACCCCGCGCACACGTGCCCGCGGTCTGCCTCCGGGCGCCGGCTGGTGTGACCCAGCAGTATGTCGACGCTCCGGCAAAGAGCTACTCCCCTTCTGCTCGTCCAGGGTAAGCGACGTCGCCGCTGCGCCGAAAGGGGACTTTGCGACCCAGGTGACGCCAAACCGGCCCGCGCGACCCGCGCGCCGCATCCGGACTCTCAACTTCCGCTGATTCCGGTTGCGTTACGGATCTCGCCATGACATGCCCATGTCGTCACACTGTCACCTGACGCCCACCCTCGCGAAACCCGGCGCGGCCACCATGGCGATGCCCCACGGCGTTCCCGCCCCTGCCCGACCCCACCCAGGAGCCCCTCATGCTCTTCACGCCCTCCGTCTACGCGCGTCGACTTGGCATGCTCGCCTCAGCAGTCGCGGCCGCCTCCCTCACGACGCTCCTCGCCGCCCCCACCGCCTCCGCCGCCCCTCCCACCCCCATCAGCGCCGCGGCCGCCCGCTCCTACCTCGCCACGGTCACCCCCAAGACCGAGGGCACCACCACCGGCTACAGCCGCGACCTCTTCCCCCACTGGAGCACCGTCTCCGGGACCTGCAACACCCGCGAGACCGTCCTCAAGCGCGACGGCTCGGGCGTCGTCGTGGACTCCGCCTGCGCCGCCGTGAGCGGCAGTTGGTACTCCGAGTACGACGGCGCCACCTGGACCGCCGCGGCCGACCTCGACATCGACCACGTCGTCCCGCTCGCCGAAGCCTGGCGCTCCGGGGCCAATTCCTGGACCACCGCGAAGCGTCAGCAGTTCGCCAACGACCTCACCCGCCCGCAGCTCATAGCGGTCACGGACAACGTCAACCAGGCCAAGGGCGACCTCGACCCCGGCAAGTGGCTGCCCTCGCGCACGGCCTACCGCTGTACGTACGCGCGGATGTGGGTCAACGTGAAGCAGTACTGGGCCCTGAGCATGGACTCGACGGAGAAGACGGCCCTGGTCAACATCCTCAACGGCTGCTGACACCGGGGCGCCCGCCGGGGACCGGGGGACCCCTGCCGATGCCCACCGCGGCGGCGGACACCTGGCAGACGCCCGGCGGAGCGTTTGCCGGGGTGCCCGGACGACGCCCGCTCCCCCTCCACCCCTGGCCAAAGATCTTTCCCCCGCCAGGGGGAGGTGGAGCGCCCCCTCCTCGTCGTACCGTGATCGCAGGGCCGGAGGTCACGGCCCGGGGCCGGTGATCACCGGCCAGCGCACAACGCAGGAGGGGGAGTTGCATGGCCACGATGCGTCTGGGACCACTGCTGCGCTACGTCGACTGGGACAGGGGTGACTGCGCCACGGTCTGGGTCGAGACGGACCGCCCCTGCACCGCCGAGGTGCGCTGCGCCGACGGCTCCGGCGGCAGCGTCCAGACCTTCCAGGTCGCCGGCCACCACTACGCCCTGATCCCCGTCACCGGACTGACCCCCGCCTCCACCACGGCGTACGAGGTACTCCTCGACGACGTCCGCGTATGGCCCCTCGCCGGCAGCCCCTTCCCGGCGAGCACCATCACCACGCCCTCCACCGCCCGGTCCGGACCCGCCCCTCCCCTCCGCGTCACCTTCGGCTCCTGCCGACAGGCCGCCCCGCCCGCCGACCGGCGCGGACCGCACGGCCCGGACGCCCTCGACACGCTCGCCGCCCGGCTGGCCGCCGGCGAGGATGCGCACGAGCGGCCCGACGTCCTTCTCCTCCTCGGAGACCAGGTGTACGCGGACCAGTTGTCGCGGCCCACCCGCCAGTGGCTCGCGGCCCGCCGGGACCTGCGCGAGGCCCCCGGCGCCCAGGTCGCCGATTTCGAGGAGTACACCCGCCTCTACTACGAGTCCTGGCTCGACCCGGAGATCCGCTGGCTCCTCTCCACCGTCCCCAGCCTGCACATATTCGACGACCACGACGTCATCGACGACTGGAACACCAGCGCCGCGTGGCTGGCGGAGATGCGCGCCACCCCGTGGTGGCGGGAGCGGGTGCTCAGCGGGCTGATGTCGTACTGGGTGTACCAGCACCTCGGCAACCTCTCCCCCGCCGAGCTCGCGGCCGACCCGCTGTACGAAGCGGTCCGCGACACCCCCGACGGCACCGACGCGCTCCGTGCGTTCGCCGCCTCGGCGGACGCCGACCCGGCGACCGTCCGCTGGAGCTACCGCCGCGACTTCGGCCGGTCCCGCCTGCTGATGGTGGACACCCGGGCCGCCCGGGTGCTCGCCGAGGACGGCCGGGCGATGCTCGACCCGGCGGAACAGCAGTGGCTCCGCGACAACGCCCTGGCCGGACACGGCGGTTACGACCACCTCCTCATCGGGTCGTCGCTGCCCTGGCTGATGCCTCCGCTCGTCCACGACGCGGAAGTGTGGAACGCCGCCCTGTGCCGCGGGGAGCGCGGCCCCCGGTGGGCCAGGATCGGTGAGGACCTGCGGCGGCGCAGCGACTTGGAGCACTGGGCGGCGTTCCCGGCCTCGTTCGCGGCGCTCAGCGACCTGATAGAGGAAGTGGGCACGGGTCCGCGGGCGCCGGCGACGGTGTGCGTACTGTCGGGCGACGTGCACCACGCGTACGTGGCCGAGCCCCGAATACCCAGTACCGCGCGGGTGTTCCAGCTGACGTGCTCGCCGGTGCACAACTCCATCCACACGGCGGTGAAATGGGGCTTCCGGCTGGGCTGGTCCCGGCTTGGCCGGTGGCTGGGCCGCGGCTTCTCCCGGCACGGCCGGACGGGCCGGCCCCCGCTGAGCTGGCGGCGTACGGACGGGCCGTGGTTCGGCAACCAGCTCATGACGCTGGCCCTGTCGGGCCGCTCCGCGCGGCTCCGCCTCGACCAGGCCCGCAAGGGCCCCCGTCTGGTGACGGTCCTCGACCGGGACCTCACGGCACCGCAGTAGGGGCGCGGGGGTCGGGGCGGGGCGGGCAAGGCGGCCGGACCGGCGCCGGGCGTCACGGGACCCACCGCGCACCCGTTCACCCCCCGAGCGTTCGGTCCGCGGACGCCCGGCGTACGCTGTTCCGCTGTCAGCCGCCCCTGCCGCTCCCCCGCGAACGAAGCGGCGCTTCACGCCGAAGCACGTCAACTGGACCGGGGAGTCCCGTTTTGCTTGAGACGCTGGGCTCTCTCACGTCGAGCCCATGGATCTACGCCCTCGTGGCGCTGTCCATCCTGCTCGACGTCTTCCTGCCGGTGCTGCCCAGCGGGATCCTGGTGATCACCGCGGCGGCGGCCGCGGCGGCCGCCGGAGCGGCCGGCCCGGTGGCCGTGCACGACCAGGTGCCGGACATCCTGGCGCTGCTGGTGACGGCCGTCACCGCCTCGGTGCTCGGCGACATGGCCGCGTACCGGCTGGCCCGGCGCGGCGGTGCCCGGCTCGACCGGGCCATCGCCCGTTCCCGCCGGCTGACCCGCGCGCACGAACGCCTCGGCACCGCCCTCGCGCGCGGCGGCGGAGCCCTGGTGGTGGTCGCCCGCTTCGCCCCGGCCGGCCGCTCGGTGGTCTCCCTCGGCGCGGGGAAGACGCACCGCAAGGTCAAGGAGTTCCTGCCCTGGTCGGTCCTGGCGGCCATCGCCTGGGCCGGGTACAGCGTGGCCCTCGGCTACTTCGGCACCCAGTGGCTCGGCACCACCTGGCTCGGTACGGCCGTCTCCCTGATCGCCCTCTTCGCGGCAGGGGCCCTTGCCGCCTACGTCGTCCGCCGCCCCACCGACGCGACCCCGGCCCCAGCCGCCTGACCCGTCCCCTCCACCGACCGGCGGACCCGGGCCCGCCCGACCGACTCGGGCCGGCCTGCCCGACCGGACGCTTCCGGCCCGTGGGGCTGTCCGGCCTCCCCCGGGCGGAGCAGTGGCTCACCCGTTCACCCGGCAGGGATCGCCGCGTCGGCGCCGGGCTCCTAGCGTCCAAGACACGGTGCGCATCCGAAGCCGCGCCGCGACGCACCGTCACGGAGCCCGAGGAGCCCTCTCCATGCCCACCACACCCCGCCATCCCCGCTCACACCGCGCCCTCCCCCGCGTACTCGCCGTCGCCGCCACGGCGATCGCGCTCTCGGCCGCCGTTCCCGCGACCGTGGCCCACGCCGGTCCCTCCGGCAACGTCTCCCCGACCAACGTCGCCCCCGGCGGCCGGGTCAGCCTCAACATCACCGGCTGCGGCACCAAGACGGGCAAGGCCTCGTCGCGCGCCTTCGGCGACGTATGGCTGACCCCGGGCAACGCCGAGGCCACGAACCTCTTCGGCGCCGCCACCACCTTCGGCAACGTCAGCGCCGGTTCCCACCCCGTCACCTTCGAGTGCGGCGGCCCGGGCGGCGAACGCGTCACCGTCGCGCTGAACATCACCCCGGGCGCCGCCCGCGGCGGGCTCGGCGGCAGTGTCGACGCCATGAGCCCCGGCCAGATCGCCGCCGGCGGCGCGCTCGTCGCGACCGCCCTCGGCGCCGGCGCCTGGTTCATGCGCCGCCGCACGGGACGCGCCTCCTAGTGCCGCGTCAGGCAACGTTTGCCCGTTGAGGAGCGGCGTCCGGTGCGTGCTCTCGGCGTGCCGGACGGAAGCCTTCGTACGGGACGTACTCAGGCTTCCGGCCGGTGCGGCGAGAGTGCGTGCCGGGCGTCGCGACGGGGTGAACGTTGCCTGACGCGGCACTAGACAGTGTCTGATGGCTCTTGCCTGGCATGGTGGATCTACCGCTGTTCTGGGCAGGAAGCCGTCATGGTGCGTCGGCATGAACTGACGAATGCTCAGTGGGATCGGATAGCTCCGCTGCTGCCGGAGACCGGAAACCCGGGTGGGCGGTGGGCCGATCACCGCACCGTGGTCAACGGTGTGTTCTACCGGACTCGGACCGGGATTCCCTGGCGTGACCTGCCCGAACGCTACGGAATCTGGCAGACCGTCTACGAACGCCACCGCCGCTGGTCGGCCGACGGCACCTGGTCGAAAGTCCTGCGCGCCTTACAGACCGGAGCCGACGCCACCGCACCGGATGCCGACGGTGAGTGGGCTGTGAACGTCGACTCCACGACCTGCCGGGCCCACCAGCACGCGGCTGGAGCCCGGCACGCGCCCCCGGCCGACCACCCCGAAAAAGGGGTGGTACCCGTGTGGACGGAGATGGCCGCGAGGCCCTGGGACGCTCCCGGGGCGGACTGACCAGCAAGATCCACCTGCTGGCCGACGACCGATGCCGGCCCCTGGTCTGGCTGACCTCGCCCGGCCAGCGCGGGGACAGCCCGATGTTCATCCCGCTCATGCAGGCCCTGAACGTGGCCCGCACCGGGCCCGGGCGTCCCCGCACCCGGCCGGACCGAGCCCGCGGCGACAAGGCGTACTCCAGCCGCGCCAACCGCACCTACCTGCGCAAACGCGGGATCAAAGCAACGATCGCCCAGCCCGACGACCAACGCGCCAACCGCCGACGGCGCGGCCGGGCCGGCGGCCGCCCGCCCGCCTTCGACCGCGAGCAGTACCGCCAGCGCAACACAGTCGAACGCACCATCGGCAAACTGAAACAACACCGGGCCGTCGCGACTCGCTACGACAAACGCGACTACATCTTCAACGGCACCCTGGCCACCGCAGCCATCGTCATCTGGCTCCGCGACCTCATCAAAGAGCCATCAGACACTGCCTAGCCGTCCGAGGGTCACTCGGAGAAGAAAGCCCACACCGCAGGGGCGCCCGAGAAGCGTCCAGAACCCGCACGAGCGCCGGCCCGGCGAAACCCGGGCCTGTCGCACCGTCGGCAGCGACGGCGGGAGCGGCGAAGGTCCCGCGCCACTCGGGACGTTCCCCACTCCCGCCCGGAGCCCCTCCTCACAAGGTCCCCGGACCGCACCCCACAGGAGCCCGCCACGGACCAGCGCCCGCACCCCGCGACCGCCGCCGTCGACGCCTCGGCGCACGGCAACCGGGCACGGAAAACGGGCCTTCCCATGCCCGTCGGCCGGGTTGCGCTCCGCTTCGCATCGAGCCACCGGCCGCTACGGGAAACCGGTCGCCTCGGTCCTGTCCGGCGCGTTGGCGAAATCCACAGTCCCGGCGGAGGAGGAAGCCTCGCCGTGTCCGGTGGCGGCCGTACGGACCCCCGAGCCACCCGCGCGCCGTGCGGGACCCTCACCCGCGACCTCGACGGCGCGGCACCCACGTCACCTTCCGCGAGGCGGCCCGGCACGGCGCCTGCCCCTCCGGACCGTGACCCCGGCCGACTGCTCCACCCCGGCCTGCCCGGTCGCGGCGGTCCTCCCGCAGGAGGACGCCGTTCCCACGGCGGCCTGACGCAGCCAGATCCTGAGCCGGGGCGTGCGCCGGCGCTCGAGGCGGCTATCCGGAGACTGCCGCGCCCCTGACCTGGAGCCCGCCCAGCAAGTCGCGCGTGGCCTCGGCGATCGCGTCCACGGCGGCCGCGAACACCTCCTCGTTGTGCGCGGCGGGCGCCCTGAACCCGGACACCTTGCGCACGTACTGCAGGGCGGCGGCCCGGATCTCCTCCTCGGTCGCCTTCTCCGGAATGGCGGGCGGACGCAGCGTCTTAATGGATCGGCACATGCCTCCACTATCCCGCTCCACCCGCCTCCCAGACCCGTCGCCGGCCCCCCTTGGTAGGTTCCGACGAGAAGAGGCGGGTCAGGGGCGGCCGCGGGCCGCCCACCCGCTCACTTCTTCTTCCGGAGCTTCCGCATCGTCGCCTCGGCTTCCTTCTTCTTCCGTTGCGCCACTCCGTAGCCCGACCACCCTCCCTGGTGCAACTGACACCGGGAACTGTTCGTGATCGCGGGCTTGGTACACGGCCGCCCCCTGAGCGTCTGTGCCCCACACCTGGGCTGAGTCATCTGGCCCCACCTGTTTCCGGCTCCGATCGGACCGGGCGAGGTGATGGTCTCGCCGAGGACGCCCCGGCGACACACTGAGTCGGCGGTGTTCGCCTCGACCACGGCTTCTCCGTCCGGGCCCCGCACAGCGATCCGCGCGTCCACATCCCGCGTGAAGACGTTCGCGACGCCATCGAACGCTGGACCGGCCACTCCGAACCCGGCGTGTCCCCCGACCGTCCCCGTTGCAGTCGATCGCGGATGTCAGATGGCGTCGATGTGGCGCAGAAAAGCCCCCAACCATGATTGGTTGGGGGCTTCGTACGGTGGGCGCGGACGGTTTCGAACCGCCGACATCTGCTGTGTAAGCTCCCCCGGCACCCGACCCTGATCGGTCAAGCCCAAAACCCACTAGGCCGTGTTTTAGGTAGCGCGGGCGGCCAGCCACTTGGTGAGGTCGCCCGCGATGCGGTCGTTGTTGGTCTCGACGGTCACGTCGTGTTCGC
>NZ_JBEXOV010000088.1:0-30413 GCF_040611715.1 Streptomyces sp. NPDC006544
CCCTCGAGCTGCTGGAAGTCCTCCATCGTCGGGTCCTGCGCCTGGAGCATCGTCCCCATCGCCCCGTCGGCCACCACCACACGGGTCGCCAGCGCCTCTCTGAGGGCATCGGCCCGGGTCTGGGTGTCTGCGGGCAGGTTCGGCAACGAGACCATGGCTGAGCTCCCTGGGATGCGACGGCTGTCGGCTTTGCGCCCCATCTGTGTCAAGGGCGCACGCGGCCAGGGTAACCGTGTGGACCCGGACCCGGTGGGGGTGTCCCACGTGGCGGACTGCATTCTGTGCCGGGGAACGGCGACTTTCGGCCGCGGTGTCACGGGGGGCTTACGCCCGAAAGGTCTCACCGCCCTGCACGAAGTCGGCATCGACCGATAGTGTTCAGCATTGTCGAACTACGTCAGCAGGAGGCTGCGCAATGGCACGGAACATCCAGTCGCTCGAACGAGCCGCTGCGATGCTGCGGCTCCTGGCGGGCGGCGAGCGCCGGCTGGGGCTCTCGGACGTGGCCTCCTCCCTCGGCCTGGCCAAGGGCACGGCCCACGGGATCCTGCGCACGCTGCAGGCCGAGGGCTTTGTGGAGCAGGACCCGGCCTCCGGCCGGTACCAGCTCGGCGCGGAGCTGCTGCGCCTGGGCAACAGCTATCTGGACGTCCACGAGCTGCGGGCCCGCGCCCTGGTCTGGACGGACGACCTCGCCCGCGCGAGCGGGGAGAGCGTGTACGTGGGGGTGCTCCACAAGAGCGGGGTGCTGATCATGCACCACGTGTTCCGGCCCGACGACAGCCGCCAGGTCCTGGAGGTCGGGGCGATGCAGCCGCTGCACTCCACGGCCCTGGGCAAGGTCCTGACGGCCTACGACCCGGTCGCGCACACCCAGGCGACGGAGGTGGCGCGGGAGGCGTTCACCCCCCGGACGGTCACCGACGACGCGGGGTTCGAGGCGATCCTGGCGCTCACGCGGGCCCGCGGCTGGGCGAGCGACGTGGAGGAGACCTGGGACGGGGTCGCCTCGGTGGCCGCCCCCATCCACGACCGGCGGCGGATGCCTGTGGGCGCCGTGGCCGTCGCGGGCGCCGTGGAGCGGGTCTGCGGGGACCCCGGGGAGCCGAAGGCGTCCCTCGTGGCGTCCGTACGGGACTGCGCGCGGGCGGTTTCGCGCGATCTCGGGGCGGGCCGCTTCTGAAGCGTGCCCTGACCCCCCGCCACCCTGCCGAAAACCACCCGATGACCACTTTCATGTGGCATCTGGGTGGTTTTTGTCTTTTGTCGATCATCCATTGGCTTGATGTGGGCGATCGCACCAGGCGGTAACGATCCGGCTCATTGGCCTGGTCAACCCTTGACGGTTGGTTCACCCGGGCGGAAAACTGCCGTTCATCGGTCGGCAATGCCGAACACCTACCGGCAATACGCGTTAAGGTGTGGCAAGGCCAAGGACCGGTGCAGCACTCACCGAGTGCGTGGGCCGCCGGAGGGACCCGGCGGCCGACCCCCCTGAACGGCAAAGGAGTCGCGGGTGTCCAGCTCCGACATCTTCATCGGCGAGACCATCGGTACCGCCCTGCTCACCCTGCTCGGTGGTGGCGTCTGCGCCGCCCTCACCCTCAAGAGCTCCAAGGCCCGCGGCGCCGGCTGGCTCGCGATCACCTTCGGCTGGGGTTTCGCCGTCCTGATCGCCGCCTACGTCTCCGCACCGCTCTCCGGAGCGCACCTCAACCCGGCGGTCACCGTCGGCATCGCCATCAAGGACGGCGTCTGGGGCGACGTGCCGGTCTACCTCGCCGGCCAGCTCCTCGGCGCGATGCTCGGCGCGGTCCTGATGTGGCTCGCCTACTACGGACAGTTCCGGGCGCACCTGGCCGACCCGGAGCACATCCGCGACGCCAAGCTCGGCCCCGAGGACCCGCACCCGCACGACGTGGCCGGTCCGGTGCTCGGCATCTTCTCCACGGGCCCCGAGATCCGCAATGTCGTCCAGAACCTGACGACCGAGATCATCGGCACCGCCGTCCTGGTCCTGGCCATCCTGACCCAGGGCCTGCAGGACGACGGCAAGGGCCTCGGCGTCATCGGCGTCCTGATCACCTCGTTCGTCGTCGTCGGCATCGGCCTCTCGCTGGGCGGCCCGACCGGCTACGCGATCAACCCGGTGCGCGACCTCGGGCCCCGTATCGTCCACTCCCTGCTGCCGCTGCCCAACAAGGGCGGCTCGGACTGGAGCTACTCCTGGATTCCGGTGGTCGGCCCCCTCGTGGGTGCCGTACTCGCCGGCGGTCTGTACAACATCGCGTTCGCCTGATCAGCATCGGCACCACGGCACCACCCGCACCGCCATCCTGATTCCGCCAACTTCGACACCCGCCAGGAGCAGCCACCATGACCACCAGCACCGGACCCTTCATCGCCGCGATCGACCAGGGCACCACCTCGTCGCGCTGCATCGTGTTCGACCGCGACGGCCGCATCGTCGCCGTCGACCAGAAGGAGCACGAGCAGATCTTCCCGAAGCCGGGCTGGGTCGAGCACGATGCCGCCGAGATCTGGACCAACGTCCAGGAGGTCGTCGCCGGGGCGATCGCCAAGGCCGAGATCACCTCCGCGGACGTCAAGGCCGTCGGCATCACCAACCAGCGCGAGACGACCCTCCTGTGGGACCGCCACACCGGCGAGCCCGTCCACAACGCACTGGTCTGGCAGGACACCCGCACCGACGCCCTGTGCAGGGAGCTCGGACGCAACGTCGGCCAGGACCGCTTCCGCCGCGAGACCGGCCTGCCGCTCGCCTCGTACTTCGCCGGCCCCAAGATCCGCTGGCTGCTCGACAACGTCGAGGGCCTGCGCGAGCGCGCCGAGGCCGGGGACATCCTCTTCGGCACCATGGACTCCTGGGTCATCTGGAACCTGACCGGCGGCGCCCAGGGCGGTGTGCACGTCACCGACGTCACCAACGCCTCGCGCACCATGCTGATGAACCTGCACAGCCTGGCCTGGGACGAGAAGATCGCCGAGTCCATGCACGTCCCGATGAACGTCCTCCCGGAGATCAAGTCCTCCGCCGAGGTCTACGGGCACGTCAAGGACGGCGTCCTCGCCGGCGTCCCGGTCGCCTCGGCGCTCGGCGACCAGCAGGCCGCCCTGTTCGGACAGACCTGTTTCGCCGAGGGCGAGGCGAAGTCCACGTACGGCACCGGCACGTTCATGCTGATGAACACCGGCGACAAGGTCATCAACTCCTACAGCGGCCTGCTGACGACCGTCGGCTACCAGATCGGCGACCAGAAGCCGGTCTACGCCCTCGAGGGTTCCATCGCCGTCACCGGCTCGCTCGTCCAGTGGATGCGCGACCAGATGGGCATGATCAAGACCGCGGCCGAGATCGAGACCCTCGCGTCCTCGGTCGAGGACAACGGCGGCGCGTACTTCGTGCCGGCCTTCTCCGGCCTGTTCGCCCCGTACTGGCGCTCCGACGCCCGCGGTGTGATCGCCGGCCTCACCCGGTACGTCACCAAGGCGCACATCGCCCGTGCCGTCCTGGAGGCCACCGCCTGGCAGACCCGCGAGATCACCGACGCCATGACCAAGGACTCGGGCGTCGAGCTCGCGGCCCTGAAGGTCGACGGCGGCATGACCTCCAACAACCTGCTGATGCAGACGCTCTCGGACTTCGTGGACGCCCCGGTGGTCCGTCCCATGGTCGCCGAGACCACCTGCCTCGGCGCCGCCTACGCCGCCGGACTGGCCGTCGGCTTCTGGCCCGACACCGACGCCCTGCGCGCCAACTGGCGCCGCGCGGCCGAGTGGACCCCGCGGATGCCCGCCGAGCAGCGGGAGCGCGAGTACAAGAGCTGGCTCAAGGCCGTCCAGCGCTCCATGGCCTGGGTCGATGACGAAGACGCCAGCTGACCGCACAGCGGCGCAATTCGACGAGTAAGTAGGAGTCAAGGGATATGAGCAGCCTGCAGAGCGTCCCCACCCTGGGTACGCACCCGACCGCCGGTTCGAACCCGAGCCGCGCCGAGACCCGTGAGCAGCTGGCGAAGGCCACGTACGACCTGCTGGTCATCGGCGGTGGAATCCTGGGCACCTCGGTGGCCTGGCACGCCGCGCAGTCGGGTCTGCGGGTCGCCATGGTGGACGCCGGCGACTTCGCCGGCGCCACTTCCTCGGCCTCCTCCAAGCTGGTCCACGGCGGCCTGCGCTACCTGCAGACCGGTTCGGTCAAGCTGGTCGCCGAGAACCACCACGAGCGCCGGGTGCTGGCCAAGGACGTGGCCCCGCACCTGGTCAATCCGCTCACCTTCTACCTCCCGGTGTACAAGGGCGGTCCGGTGGGCGCCGCGAAGCTGGGCGCGGGCGTGTTCGCGTACTCCGCGCTCTCCGCCTTCGGCGACGGCATAGGCAAGATCATTTCTCCGGCCCGTGCCGCAGCCGACAACCCGGGTCTCAAGACGGACGACCTCAAGGCCGTCGCCGTCTACTACGACCACCAGATGAACGACTCGCGCGTCGCCGTCATGACGGTCCGCGCGGCCGTGGAGTCGGGCGCGGTCGTCCTGAACCACGCCGAGGTCACCGGTCTGCGCATGACGCGCGGCCGGGTCAGCGGCGCCGAGCTCAAGGACCGTCTGGACGGCACCGAGTTCGGGGTGGACGCACGGGTCGTGCTGAACGCCACCGGCCCGTGGGTGGACCACCTGCGGCGCATGGAGGACAAGCACTCGATGCCGTCCATCCGCCTGTCCAAGGGCGCTCACATCGTGATGAAGCGCAAGTCGCCGTGGAAGGCCGCCATGGCCACCCCGATCGACAAGTACCGCATCACCTTCGCCCTTCCGTGGGAGGACCAGCTGCTGCTGGGCACCACCGACGAGGCGTACGAGGGCGACCCGGCGGACGTGCGCGCCACCGAGTCGGACATCGACCAGATCCTCGACGAGGCGGCCTTCTCGGTGAAGGACGCCGACCTGGACCGTTCGCTGATGACGTACGCCTTCGCGGGCCTGCGGGTGCTGCCGGGCGGTCCCGGCGGCGTCGAGAAGGCCAAGCGCGAGACGGTCGTCTCCGAGGGCGCCGGCGGCATGCTGTCGGTGGCCGGCGGCAAGTGGACCACGTACCGGCACATCGGCCGCGTGGTCATGGACAAGCTGGCGAAGCTCCCGGGCAGCCCGCTGACCGAGGACATGGAGCCGGTCAAGTCGCTCGTGCGCCGGATCGCGCTGCCCGGTGTCGCCAACCCGAACGCGGTGGCGCACCGGCTGCTGGTGGACCGTGAGCCCGGTTCGCGCATGGACCCGCTGACCGCGCGCCACCTGGCCTCGCACTACGGTTCGCTGGCCTTCGACATCGCGCGGCTCGCGAACGAGGACCCGGCGCTGGCCGAGCGGATCCACCCGGACGGCCCGGAGATCTGGGCGCAGGTCGCGTACGCCCGTGACAACGAGTGGGCCGAGACGGCCGATGACGTGCTGCGCCGCCGTACGACGGTGACGGTGCGCGGTCTGGACGACGCGCAAGTGCGCGGCCGGGTCGAGGAGATGCTGGCCGAGAAGGCGTAACGGGTCTCGTGGACGGGCAGAGGGGCGGTTCCGAGGGGAACCGCCCCTCTGTCGTGGGCTGTGGCCGGTGCCCCATCAAGGCTTAGGCTGGCCCACGTACGCAAGGGAACTTCGGAAGGAGACCTGGGTGATCGAGCTTGAGGGCGTGCCCGAGCTGATCGACCCGGTCATGGTGGCCGCGTTCGAGGGCTGGAACGACGCGGGTGACGCGGCCTCCGGTGCGGTCGCACACCTGGACCGGGAGTGGAAGGGCGAGGTCTTCGCGGCTCTGGACGCCGAGGACTATTACGATTTCCAGGTCAACCGGCCGACGGTGTGGCTGGACAACGGGGTTCGGAAGATCACCTGGCCGACGACCCGACTGTCGGTGGTCCGGATCGGCGGCACCAAGCCGCGCGATCTCGTGCTGGTGCGGGGCATCGAACCGTCCATGCGGTGGCGGTCGTTCTGCAACGAGATCCTGGGTTTCGCGCACGAGCTGGGCGTGGAGATGGTCGTGATCCTGGGCGCGCTGCTCGGGGACACCCCGCACACCCGGCCGGTGCCGGTGAGCGGGGTCACCTCGGACGCGGACCTGGCGCGGACGATGGACCTGGAGGAGACGAAGTACGAGGGTCCGACGGGCATCGTGGGCATCCTGCAGGAGGCCTGCACCCATGCCGGGGTCCCGGCGGTGTCGTTGTGGGCGGCGGTGCCGCACTACGTCTCGCAGCCGCCGAACCCCAAGGCGACCCTGGCCCTGCTGAACCGCCTGGAGGATCTGATCGACATCCGGATCCCGCTGGGCGAACTGCCGGAGGACGCGCGGGCGTGGCAGGTGGGCGTGGACCAACTGGCCGCGGAGGACAGCGAGGTGGCGGAGTACGTCCAGACGCTGGAGGAAGCCCGCGACACGGCCGATCTGCCGGAGGCGTCCGGGGACGCCATTGCCCGGGAGTTCGAGCGGTACTTGCGGCGGCGGGATCCTTCGGCGGGTCCGGCGCCCGAGCCGGGTGACGGGTCGTACCTGCGGGACACTTCCGGAGGGCTGACGCTCCCGCCCAAGCGCAAGCCGGACGCGTCCGGGTCCGGGGAGGAGCCCCCGGCTGCCCCGTCTCCGCCGGACGAGGACGAGACACCGCCGGAGGCGTAGCCGGGCGGGGGCGGGCGGGGGCGGGCGGGGCTGCGGGACCGCTGCGCGGAGCCTTCTCCCCGCCCCGCCCCTTGGCCGTTTCCTGGGAATCCGCCCCAGACCCCGCTCCTCGAACGCCGGAGGGGCTGGAATTGCCTGACGGCAATCCAGCCCCTCCAGTTACGTCCAGCCCATCCAGCCCCGGCGGCGTTTGAGGCGCCGCAGGTGCTTACAGAGCCACGCCCAGCAGAGCGTCCACCGTGCGGGACACGAGACCCGGCGCCGATTCGTCGTCCTCATCGGAGACGAGCTGCCGCTCGACCCAGCGATCCACGGCCGCGAGAGCAGCAGGGGCGTCCAGGTCGTTCGCCAGGGCTTCGCGGACCTCCTCGACCAGGGCGTCCGCGGGGATGCCGTCCGGGCGGGAGACGGCCGCGCGCCAGCGCTCCAGGCGGGCCACCGCCTCGGCGAGGACCTCGTCGGTCCACTCCCAGTCGGCGCGGTAGTGGTGCGAGAGCAGGGCCAGGCGGATCGCCGCCGGGTCCACGCCCGCCCGCCGCAGCGCGGACACGAAGACCAGGTTGCCCTTGGACTTCGACATCTTCTCGCCGTGCAGCGCGACCATGCCGGCGTGTACGTACGCCTTGGCCATCGGGAACTCGCCGGTGAGCACCTGGGCGTGCGAGGCGCCCATCTCGTGGTGCGGGAAGGCGAGGTCGGAGCCGCCGCCCTGGATGTCGAAGGTCATGCCCAGGTGGTCCAGGGCGATGGCCACGCACTCGATGTGCCAGCCGGGCCGGCCGCGGCCCAGCGAGCCGCCGTCCCAGCTCGGCTCGCCCGGACGGGCGGCCATCCACAGCATCGGGTCGAGCGGGTTCTTCTTGCCCGCGCGGTCCGGGTCGCCGCCCCGCTCCGCGGACAGCAGCCGCATCGCCTCGGCGTCCAGGTTCGAGACCTTGCCGAAGTGGGGGTCGGACTCCACCGAGAAGTAGACGTCGCCGTCCAGCTCGTAGGCGGCGCCCGCGTCCCGCAGCCGCTCGACCAGCGGCACGATGCCGGGTATGGCCTCGACGGCGCCGATGTAGTGCTGCGGCGGCAGCATCCGCAGGGCGGTCATGTCCTCGCGGAAGAGCGCGGTCTCGCGCTCGGCCAGCTCCGTCCAGTCCTGGTTGTCGCGCAGCGCCCGCTCCAGCAGTGGATCGTCCACGTCCGTGACGTTCTGGACGTAGACGACCTGCCGCTTGGTGTCGAGCCACACGCGCTGCACGAGGTCGAACGCGTTGTAGGTGGCCGCGTGACCGATGTGGGTCGCGTCGTACGGGGTGATCCCGCAGACGTAGATTCGGGCGACGGGACCGGGGTCGAGGGTGATCGTCCCTCGGGTCGCGGTGTCGTGGATCTGGAGGTCGCGGCCCTTGCCAGGCAGGGCGGGGACCTCAGAAGCGGGCCAGGCATGCATGCGTCGAGCGTAACCGGACGGGTGTTCCGAAAACGAACCGGACCTGCACTGTTGTCTTGATCGGCACTCTTGCGCCATGGCCGGATCTGTGCGTGCGGGTGCGTGCGGGCGCCGGTGGCCGCAGGGCCCTCAGACCGGCGGCCACGGGATCGCGGGCCACTGACCCGAGGGCTGCGGATGCGTCCCGGTGCGCAGCAGCAGGGCCACCCGGGCCCGTACGGCGTCCAGCTCGGCGGCCGTGACCAGTTCGGCCAGCCGGGTGGCGAGGGGCTCTCCGGGGGCCAGCCTGGCCTCCAGGACGTCCAGTACGGACCGCGCGTCCTCGGTCAGCGGCTCCCCCGCCCATCCCCAGAGCAGGGTGCGCAGTTTGTCCTCGGTGTGGAAACTCACTCCGTGGTCGATGCCGTAGAGCCGTCCGTCGGGGGCGGGCAGCAGGTGGCCGCCCTTGCGGTCGCCGTTGTTGATCACGGCGTCGAGGACGGAGATCCGGCGCAGCCGCTCGTCGTCGGCGTGGACGAGCAGGGCCGTGCGGCCCTCGCCGACCTCGGCGAGGGCGACGGGCCGCCAGCCCTCGCCGGCCTCCTCGCCGTCCACGAGCGCGAGCAGTCCGGCCTCCGGGGACTCCCCCGTCTCGATCCACTCCTGGACCATGCCCTCGCCGTACGGGCCGTCGCGCAGCACGGTCGGGGGGACGAGCCCCCAGCCGGTGGCCTCGGAGACCAGGTAGGCGGCGACCTCGCGCTGGGCGAGGTTCCCGTCGGGGAAGTCCCACAGCGGGCGCTCGCCCTTGACCGGTTTGTACACGCAGTCGGCGCTCACGCCCCCGTGGGTGACGCTGCACAGCAGGACGGCGTTGGACGCCTCGCGGATCCGGCCGACGACCGTGAGCTCGCCGTGGGCCAGCAGCTCCTCCCGTTCCCCCGTGGCGTTCACGCCTGGCGCCGGTAGCCGTTCTGGCGGGGGCAGACGTGCCCCTCCGGGTCCAGCGGCAGGCTGCACAGCGGGCACGGCGGCCGGCCGGCGTTGACCACGTCCAGGGCCCGCTTGGCGAAGGCCCGCGCCTGGGCGCCGCTGAGCCGCACGCGCAGCATGGGCGGGCCGTTCTCCTCGTCCTGGAGGAGCCGCTCCTCGGCCTCGGCGAGGTCCTCGTCGGATTCGGCCTCGAGCTCGACGAGCGCCTGCGCTTCGACGATCATGCGCTGTTCCTCGCCGTCCCAGGCCAGGGCCATGGTGCCGACGCGGAACTCCTCGTCCACGGGGACGTCCAGGGGCGCGGTGTCGGCCGCCTCGGCGGAGGCCGCGGCCGGGACCGGGGCATTGCCGCCGGTGCGCCGTACGACCTCGTCCAGCAGCTCGTCCATCCGCTCGGCGAGCGCCGCCACCTGGGTCTTCTCCAGGGAGACGCTGGTGACGCGGGGGCCGGATGAGGCCTGCAGGAAGAACGTACGGCGTCCAGGCAGACCGACCGTGCCGGCCACGAAGCGGTCCGGCGGGTCGTAGAGGAACACCTGACGGGGCACGTCCAGTCTCCAAGTGTCCGGGGCCCGGACACGGTCCGGGAAAGGCAGGGGCAGGGCTGCGCCCATGGGTTGGCCCGTCCAGCCTACTGCGCCGTTCGATCACGGCGCGCCCGCGCCGCCTCCCACGACCGCGCCGCCGTCGGCTCCGGGCCCGTCCTGGGGTGCCGCCGGGTCCGCGGCCGGGGTGTCGCGGCGCTCCAGGGCCGCGAAGTCCCCGGTGTCGCCGAGGCGGAGCAGGAACGGCCGGGTCGGGGTGTAGCGGATCGCGGTGACCGAGCAGGGGTCGACGTGGATCCGCTGGAAGAGGTCCAGGTGCATGCCGAGGGCGTCCGCGACAAGGGACTTGATGATGTCGCCGTGCGAGCACATCAGGAAGACGGCGTCGGCGCCGTGCTCCTTCTCGATCCGCGCGTCCCACTCCCGTACGGCGTCCACGGCGCGGGCCTGCATGGCCCGCATGGACTCGCCGCCGGGGAAGGCGGCGGCCGAGGGGTGCTGCTGGACGACGCGCATGAGCGGTTCCTCGGACAACTCGGAGAGCTTGCGGCCCGACCAGTCGCCGTAGTGGCACTCGCCGATCCGGTCGTCGGTGTGGAGCGCGAGCCCGGGACGGGCCGCCACCAGCGGCGCCAGGGTCTGGGCGCACCGCTCCAGCGGGCTGGTGACGGCGGCGGCGAGCGGTATCCCGGCGAGCCGTCCGGGCAGCGCCGCGGCCTGCTCGGCGCCGCGCTCGTCGAGGTTCACTCCCGGGGTCCATCCGGCGAGCAGCCCGGCGGTGTTGGCGGTGGAGCGCCCGTGTCGTACGAGGATCAGCGTGGCCATGCGGCCAGCCTATGCGCTGGCGCCGGTGTGCGGGCGGGGCGTCGGCAGGGAAGAATGCGCGCGTGATTGTCGACTGCGCGATGTACCGCCACGGCCGCCGCTCCGAGGCACCCGGGGACCTCTCCGACGCCCTCGACGAGGCGCGGGCCGCCGGTGACGCCTTCCTCTGGATCGGCATGCACGAGCCGACGGAGGAGGAATTCGAGCACGTCAGCGCGGAGTTCGGGCTGCACCCGCTGGCGGTGGAGGACGCGCTGACCGCGCACCAGCGGCCGAAGCTCGAGGTCTACGACGATTCGCTCTTCGTGGTCCTCAAGCCGGTGCGCTACGACGACGCGGCGGACACGGTGAGCGCGGGCGAACTCATGGTGTTCATCGGCGACTCCTTCGTGGTCACGGTCCGGCACGGCGAGGGGGCCGCGCTGGCCGCCGTACGGCACCGGCTGGAGCAGGAACCGGAGGTCCTCAGGCACGGCCCGACGGCGGTGCTGTACGCGGTCTCGGACGCGGTGGTGGACCACTACATCGAGGTGGCCGCGGAGTTGCAGGCGGACCTGGAGGAGCTGGAGGCGGAGGTGTTCTCGCCGAGTTCGGGGGACACCAAGAACACCGCCGCCCGGATCTACGGTTTCAAGCGGCAGGTCCTGGAGTTCCGCCGGTCCACGAGTCCGCTGCTCCAGCCTATGGACCGGCTGGCCTTCGGCGACGTGCCCTTCGTGCACGAGCACGCCCAGCCGTTCTTCCGCGACGTCGCGGACCACCTGACCAAGGCGAACGAGTACATCGAGGGCCTGGACCGGCTGCTGTCGGACGCGCTGGCCGCGCACCTGGCGCAGATGGGCGTCCGGCAGAACGACGACATGCGCAAGATCTCGGCCTGGGCGGCCATGGCGGCGGTCCCGACGATGGTCGCGGGGATCTACGGCATGAACTTCGCGCACATGCCGGAGCTGACGCACCGCTGGGGCTACCCGGGGGTCGTCCTGCTCATGGCCGCCCTGTGCCTGGGCCTGCACCGCCTGTTCAAGCGGCGCGGCTGGCTCTGACCGGGGCGGCCGGTGCGCCCGGGGCCGCGGTTCAGGCGAACTCGGGCGCCGTCGTCGGCGCGCCGCCCAGCGGGTCGGTGCGCTCCGGCCGGCGCAGGTCCACCATCCGGTGCCAGCCGCTGAACCGCTCGTACGCGTACGTCCCGCGGATGCCGGCGGCCAGCACGGCCGCCTTCGGGGCGGGCCAGTGCAGCAGCCGTCCCATGTGGCCCATGACGGCGAGGCTCACGTCCCGGTAGACGGCGATCTCGGTGAGCGCGCACTCGCGCAGCACCCGCTGGATGGTGCGGCCGTGGCCGACGCGGGCGAGACGGAGCAGTTCCTCGTGGCAGTAGGCGAGGTGGTTGTCCTCGTCCGCGCCGATCATGCGGATGGCCTTGCCGAGGTCGGGATGGTCTCCGAAGTTCCGCAGCAGCATGTCCATCTGGTCCGCGGCGCGCTGTTCGGTGACCCGGCTGTGCGCGAGGTAGACGACGATGTCCTCCTCGGTCAGGGCCCGCTCGCCGCGCAGGGTGGCGTGCGGGAGGCCGATGCCCCGGCGCTCCAGCAGCATCGTGTAGTCGGTCTCGGGCGGGACGGGGACGGGGGCCAGGCCGCGCTTGCGGAGCAGCGCGTTGAAGATCCGGCCGTGTTTGTCCTCGTCGGCGCCGTGCCGGGTGATCTTGGGTGCGAGATCGCGCATGGAATCGGGGACGAGGGCCGCGATCCGGGCGTTCTCCCAGCCGCCCTGGGCCTCGCCGCCGGCGGCGATGGAGCAGAACAGCTGGAAGGCCTCGTCGTGGTCGACGATCTCCTGGAACAGGCTGCGCGCAGAGAGCATGCGTCGAGTCAAGAGCCGATCGGCGGCCCCGGCAACCGGGTGCGTCCGTGAATCGGCCGAATGAACGAGTCCGGCCGGCGGGCCCGGGGGCGTAACCCCGCGGGCACCGAGCGCGTTGTTGCCTGTGTCGGCCGTGGCGGGGAAGACCCCCCGAGCCCCCACCACGGCCGCAGAGCGTGCACCTTCGCGTGTGACCACCGACCGGCCGGCCCCCCGGTCACGCCCGGGCGCGTGCCCGGACCGGTCAGGCGAGGCCCGCGAGCTCCATGGCCTCGGTGCCGGCCCGCAGGGCGGCGATCCGCTCGTCCAGGGTGAAGCCGGCCGGGGCGAGCGTCAGGGTGGTGACCCCGGCCTCCGCGTAGGCGCGCATCCCGTCGGCGATGCGCGCCACCGGGCCCAGCAGGGTGGTGGAGTCGATCAGCGAGTGCGGGATCGCGGCGGCCGCGCCCTGCTTGTCGCCCGACAGGTACTTGTCCTGGATCTCGACGGCTTCCTTCTCGTAGCCCATGCGCTGGGCGAGCTGGTTGTAGAAGTTCTGCTTGCGGCTGCCCATGCCGCCCACGTAGAGGGCGGTGTACGGGCGGAACATGTCCGCGAGGGCGGTCACGTCGTCGCCGAGGGCCAGCGGCACGGTCGGGCAGACGTCGAAGCCGTCCATCGTGAGCCCGGCCTTCTCGCGGCCCGCGCGGATGTGCGTGAGCGCGGTGGCCTCCAGGTGCTCGGCCGCCGGGAAGATCAGCAGCGCGCCGTCGGCGATCTCGCCGGTCTGCTCCAGGTTCTTCGGCCCGATGGCGGCGATGTAGAGCGGGATGTGCTCGCGCTCGGGGTGCACGGTGAGCTTGAGCGGCTTGCCCGGCCCGTCGGGCAGCGGCAGCGTCCAGTGCTCGCCCTCGTAGGACAGGCGCTCGCGGGTCATCGCCTTGCGGACGATCTCCACGTACTCGCGGGTCCGCGCGAGCGGCTTGTCGAACTTCACGCCGTACCAGCCCTCGGAGACCTGCGGGCCGGAGACGCCGAGGCCGAGCCGGAAGCGGCCCTTGGTGAGGGAGTCGAGGGTGGCGGCGGTCATGGCGGTCATCGCCGGCTGGCGGGCCGGGATCTGCAGGATCGCCGAGCCGACGTCGATCCGCTCGGTCTGCGCGGCGACCCAGGCCAGGACGGTCGGGGCGTCGGATCCGTAGGCCTCCGCGGCCCAGCAGACGTCGTAGCCGAGACGGTCGGCCTCCTGGGCGACGGCGAGGTTGTCGGCGTCCATGCCGGCGCCCCAGTAACCGAGATTGATGCCGAGCCGCATGTGTCGTCCCCTTAACGGTTCACCGATGAGTACTGATGAGCGATGAGTACTGATGAGTAACGTAGGTCTGCGGGGACTCTAGCGCGCCCGGGTGCCGCAGGACAGCGCCGCAGTAGTCTCAGCCCTCATGGAGCAGAGGCATCTCGGCCGCACCGGACTGCGCGTCTCCCGGATCGGTCTCGGCACACTGACGTGGGGCCGGTCGGCGGACGGCACCGACGAGGCGGAAGCGGCCGCGCAGTTGAAGACCTTCTGGAACGCGGGCGGCACGCTCGTCGACACGGCGGACGTGTACGGGGGCGGGGAGGCGGAGTACCTCCTCGGGCAGTTGATCGGTTCCGTCGTGCCGCGGCGGGACCTGGTCATCGCGACGAAGGCGGGCGGGGTCGCGGAACGGGGCCACCCCTTCGACTGCTCCCGGGGCCACCTGCTGGCCGCCCTGGACGATTCACTGGCCCGCCTGGGCACGAACTACGTCGACCTCTGGCAGGTCCACGCCTTCGACCCCGGGACCCCGCTGGAGGAGACCCTCCAGGCACTGGACCTGGCGGTGAGCAGCGGCCGGGCCCGGTACGCGGGCGTGTCGAACTTCAGCGGCTGGCAGCTGGCGAAGGCGGCGACCTGGCAGCTCGCGGCGCCCGGCGTACGGACCCGGCTGGCGTCGACGCAGATGGAGTACTCCCTGCTCCAGCGGGGTGTGGAACGGGAGGTCCTGCCGGCGGCGCTGGACCTGGGGCTGGGGATGCTCCCCTCGTCCCCGCTGGGCCGGGGCGTGCTGACGGGCAAGTACCGGGCGGGCACCCCGGCGGACTCCCGGGGCGCCTCCGAGACGCTGTCCGCCTTCGTGGACCCCTATCTGGACGACACGGCGAGCCGCATCGTGGACGCGGTCGCGACGGCCGCCCACGGTCTGGCCGTGACCCCGCTGCAGGTGGCCCTGTCGTGGGTGCGGGACCGGCCGGGCGTGGCCGCCCCGATCGTCGGCGCGCGGACGGCGGCGCAGCTCGGCGCGGCGCTGTCGGTGGAGACGCTTAGTCTTCCGGAGGAGATCCGCCGGGCGCTGGACGACGTCTCGGCGCCCGTCCACCGCTACCCCGATCAGGACTGGAGCACCTTGTGAGCGACACCGCTGCCGCGGAAGACCCGGCCCGGGACCCCGCCCCCGGCGCGGCGGCGACCCCCGCCTCCCGGCCCGGCCCGGCTCCCGGAGCCGAGTCGGGGGAGCCCGCTCCGGACGGGGCCGGACAGGAGCCCGGCCCGGCGGAGGCGGCCGGGGCGCGGCCCGACCCCGCGGACGCGGTGCACGCCTCCGACGGAGCCGGGGACGCGGACCGCACCGGGGTGCAGGGCACGGATGCCTCCGGCGGAGCCGCGCACGGGGACACGGGGGCGGAGCCCACCAGCGACGAGGACGACGCCGACGACGACACCGAGGCCGGGGCCACCGCCGACGCGGACGCCGAGGCCGACACCGAAGCCGGGACCACCGCCGACACCGACACCGAGGCCGAGACCGAAGCCGAAGCCAAGGCCGACACCGAAGCCGGGACCACCGCCGACGGGACCGCCGACGCGGCCGGGAGCGCGCCCGCGCTCAGTGAGGCCGCCGCCGAGCTGGCCGCGCAGAAGATCGAGCGGGAGCGCATCGCCCGGCGCAAGGCCGAGCGCGAGGGCCCCGTCGACGCCGGGGCCAAGCTCAGCGGCACGGCCGCCGACCTGCTGGCCGCCGTACGGGCCGTGGAGGGCGGCGGCAGGCCCCCCGCCGCGTACGACGCACCGGCTCCCCCCACCGCACCGCGCAGGACGGTCCCCGCGCCCGCTCCGGAGCGCGCCCCCGTTCCCGCCCCGCCGGTCGCGGCGTCGCCGTCCTCCGACGCCGTCGGGGCCGTGCGCGCCGTACTCGCCCGCGGCGGGGCCCCCGAGTCCCTGGCCCCCCAGGTGGCCACCGTGCTCGGTGACGACGCCGCCGGGCAGCTCGCCGAGTCCCCCTGGCGGCTGCTCGCCGTCGCCGGGGTCCGCCCGACGCAGGCCGACGGCTTCGCGCGCGCGCTGCTCGGCGCCGAAGCCACCGGCCCCGGGGACGAGCGGCGGGCCGCCGCCCTGGTGAGCTGGCTGCTCGCGCAGGCCGCCGCCAAGGGGCACACCGTGCTCGAGGCGCCCACCCTGGAGTCCGCCCTCACCCAGTACGGCGTACCCGACCCCGCCGAGGCGCTCGAGGCGGCGGCCGGCGACGGGTCCGTGCTCGTCTTCGAGGAGCCGGTCGGCCCGCCCGCCCCGGAGGGCGAGGAGCAGCCCGTACGTCTCCTCGTGGGCCTGGAGCACTCCGCCATGGCCGAGGAGAGCCTCGCCGAGGGCCTGGCCCGGATCGCCAACACCTTCACCGGCCCCGCAGACTGGGAAGAGGCCGCCAGAGCGGCCCGCAGCGGCGCCGAGCTGATCCGCGCGGCGTCCGGCCACGGCCTGGTCACCCACACCGGGGGCGAGGCCGCCCGCGCCGAACCCCTCGCCCTGCTCGCGGCCGCGCGGGAGGCCGGCCTGCGGGCCTGCGTCGCCGCGCACGCCCCGGCGGACGGAGCCGTCACGGTGGCCGGACTGCTCGCCGGCGCCGAGGGCCCCGGCCGGGACGCGGACGGCCGGTTCGCGCTGGACCTGCTCATCGTCCTCGACGCCCCGCAGCTGGACGTGGACACGGCGGCGGCACTGGTGGAGTCCGTTCCCGACGGCGCGCGCCTGGTGCTGTCCGGCGACCCCGCGGTGCTCGGCTCCGCGGGCCCCGGCCGGGTCTTCGCCGACGTCCTGGCGGCCCGCGCCTTCCCCCACCTGGTCTCCCGCGTCCCCGACCCCGGTCCGATCGGCGAGCTGGTCTCCGGCATCGGGATCGGGGAGCTCCACCAGGTCGACGCCCCCGGCAAGGAGGTCGTCATCGTCCCGGTGAAGGACGCCGGGGAGGCCGTGCACCGCACCGTGCAGCTGGTCGCCGACTCGGTGCCCCGCGCGTTCGGCGTCCCCGCGGACGCGGTCCAGGTCATCACCCCGGGCCACGGCGGCTCGGCGGGCACCCGGGCGCTCAACGCGGCCCTCAAGGAGCGGCTGAACCCGGGCCCCGGCCGGTTCGGCGGCTTCGACCCGGGCGACCGGGTCGTCCACGTGCCCTCCCCCGGGCGGGCGCTGCCGGCCCGGGTGGTGTCGGCCGACGCCCGGGGGCTGCACCTGGAGGGGGCCGCGGGCGCGCGGACCGTCGTACCCCAGGAGCGGGTGGAGTCCCAGGTCCGGCACGGCTGGGCCGTGACCGCGCACCAGGCGGTCGGGGCGCACTGGCCCGCCGTGGTCGTCGTCCTGCCCGGGGACGCGGCGCAGGCCCTGTCCCGGGACTGGGTGTACACGGCGTTCGGGCGGGCCGGGCGGCACCTGTCGGTGGTGCACGGAGTGGACCAGGCGCTGGCGCGCGCGGTCGCGGAGGTGCTGCCGAAGCCCCGTACGACCCGGCTGACCGCCCTGGTGCGGGCGCTCGCGGAAGCGGCGCGGGCCCAGGTGCCGGCGCGGCCCGAAGAGCGGCGCGCGACGTGACGCGACCCCCGTCCCGGTCGGGACGGGGGCCGCTGTCGTCTCACGGCGGGCGGGGTCAGGCCGGGGTCAGGCCGGGCTGCTGCGCCTCGTCGTCGGCGTACGCGTCGTCTCCGTCGTCCGTCTCGCCGTCGAAGACCGAGCTGACGTCGAAGCGGTGCATCACGTCCTGCGGATCGGTGTGCGCGAAGGGCGTGCTCAGCCACTCCCCCGGTTCGGCGATCTCCTCCGAGGCGGCGATCCAGAGCGTGGAGTCGCCTTCCTCCAGGCCGAAGTCCTTTGCGCGGGAGGCGATCTCGTCCGGTTCGTACTCGCCGAAGAGCACGCCGAGCGCGTCGGCGGTCCCTCCGTCGTGGGCGAGCTCGGCATCGCGGTCGTGGGCGACGACCCGCTCCGCCTGGGCGATCAGCCGGGCCGGTTCGACGACGGCGTAGTCGCGGCGGATGAGCACGCTGAAGGCGGCGGGCTCGGCGGGCCCGGTGTACGGGAGCCCGTCGTCGGGAGTGGGGATCTCGAAGGGGGTGACCTCGTCGTAGCGGTCGTAGAGGAGTTCGTCGTACTCCTCGGCGGCGGCGGCGAGTTCGTTGAACGCCGCGTAGACGTCCGGATCATCGTCCCCGATCCTGCTCTCGACCGCGGCGAGGTGACGGTCGAGCGCGGCCTTGACCGCCTCGGCGGCGGCGCGTACCTCGGCAACAGTGGGCAGAGCGGCATCAGACATAGTGCAGACGCTATCCGTAGCAGGGCTCTGCCCGCACAATAGATGCGATGCCGGAATACGAATTTGTCGACCTGTACGTGCCCCGAGGGGTTCCGCGCCAGGAAACGACCCGCCTGCTGACCGAGCACGCCGAGTACGGACACTGGGAGCTCGACCGCCTCACGCTGCTCCGGGACGGCAGTCGCCGCGTGCGACTGCGCCGCCGGATCATCCGTCAGGTGCGCGCGACCTGGTGACGCGGGTCCCGCTCCCGGGAACCCGCGCACCGGACCAGATCCGCGTGGACCTTCGTCAGGCGGCGTTGCGCGCCCGGCGGTAGAGCACGGCGCCTGCCAGCAGCATGCCCGCGGCGAGGGGCACGCCGGCGGTGAGGACGTCACCGGCGCCGGTGGCGGCCAGTCCCCCCGTCGGGGTCGAACCGGTGCCCGGCGCGGGGTGCGCGACGGGCACGACCGGGGTGGTGCCGGGCCCCGAGGGGGTCCCCTGATCACCCGGACCGCCGGGGGTCCCCTGATCGCCGGGCCCACCCGGGGTGCCCTGGTCACCCGGACCGCCCGGGTTCCCGTGGTCACCCGGGGTCCCGTGGTTGCCAGGAGTTCCGTGATCGCCGGGGGTCCCGTGGTCACCGGGAGTCCCGTGGTCACCCGGAGTTCCGTGGTCACCAGGGTTCCCGTGGTTGCCAGGAGTCCCGTGGTTGCCAGGAGTCCCGTGATCACCGGGAGTCCCATGGTCCCCAGGAGTCCCGTGATTCCCAGGACCTCCGGGGTGGCCGGGGTGGCCGGGGTGGTGCGGACCCTCGTCCTCGTCGCACGGTTGGTCCGGACGACCCGGCTGGCCCGGGTGCCCGGGGTGGGTCGGGTGTCCCTGTGGGGCCGTGTGTCCCGGGCGGCCCGAGACGTTGGCGCAGCGGTTGCCGAAGGCCGGGTTCAGGGCCCCCACCACGTTCACCGTGTTCCCACAGGCGTTCACCGGTACGTCCACGGGTGCCTCCGCGGCGTTCCCGGACAGCAGGCCGGGCGAGTTCGCCGTATGGCCGGCGGCCACGGAGTCGGCCTGCGCGTAGCCGCCGCCGAAGGCGAGCAGACCGCCTGCGGCCGCCATGGTGATCAAGGTCTTCCTGCCGGTGACCTGTGCCTGTCGTCGCATCTGTACTTCGTCCCCTGGGTGCGTCGTGCGCGCACTCACGCGCACGGTCGGGTCGGCGCGCGGGCCGCGCGGGCTCCCCTGCCCGGCGCGCCGAAAGATCGTGTTCGGGCCGTAAAGCCCGGCGGCCCCGGAGCGCTGGTGTGCACTCCGGGGCCCAGAACTTCAGAAGCGTCAGGCGTTGACGCAGGTGTTGCCGAAAGCCGGGTTCAGCAGGCCGATCACGGAGACCGTGTTGCCGCAGACGTTCACCGGGATGTGAACGGGAACCTGGACGACGTTGCCGGACAGGACACCGGGCGAACCGATGGCCGCACCCTGCGCACCCGCGTCGGCGACGGCCAGACCCGCACCCGCGAGAACCAGACCACCGGTAGCAGCCGCCGCAGCGACAACCTTCTTGAGCATTGTTCCTCCTAGTAGGCAAGTGCGGTCCCAGCCGCGGACCGCACCACCTGTAACGAGGAGGGATCACCGGGGCTACGAGCGTATGAGTGCATTCACTCTTCTCAGTGGGTTTCGCACACCCACCCGATTCCCCGGCCGAGAACTCGTCCCGCTCCTCCCGCGACCCGGTTCAGGATTCGTCGATGAAGCGGTCGAGGACCCGCACGCCGAACTTCAGGCCCTCCACCGGCACCCGCTCGTCCACCCCGTGGAACATCCCGGCGAAGTCCAGCTCCGGCGGCAGCTGGAGCGGCGCGAAGCCGAAGCAGCGGATGCCGAGGTCGTCGAAGGACTTGGCGTCCGTACCGCCGGAGAGCATGTACGGGACGGCGCGCGCGATCGGGTCGTGCGCCTTCAGGGCGGTCTGCATCGCGTCCACGAGCTTGCCGTCGAAGTCCGTCTCCAGCGCCTTGTCCGCATGGACGTCCTCGCGCTTCACGCGCGGGCCGAGGATCCGGTCGAGGTCGGTGAAGAACTCCTCCTCGTGGCCCGGCAGGAAGCGGCCGTCCACGTGGGCGGTGGCCTGCCCGGGGATGACGTTGACCTTGTAGCCCGCGCCGAGCATCGTCGGGGCGGCCGAGTTGCGCAGGGTCGCGCCGACCATCTTGGCGATGCCGCCGAGCTTGGCGAGCGTGGCGTCCATGTCGTCCGGGTCCAGCGGGGTGCCCAGCGCATCCGAGAGCTCGTCCAGGAAGTGCCGCACGGTCTTGGTGACCCGTACCGGCCACGTGTGGCGGCCCAGGCGCCCGACGGCCTCGCACAGCTCGGTGATGGCGTTGTCGGTGTTGGTCATCGACCCGTGGCCGGCCGTGCCCTCCACCGTCAGGCGCATCCAGTGCATGCCCTTCTGGGCCGTCTCCACCAGGTACAGCCGCAGGTTCTCGTTCACCGTGAAGGAGAAGCCGCCGACCTCGCCGATCGCCTCGGTGACCCCTTCGAACAGTCCGGGGTGCTTGTCGACGAGGTGCCGTGCGCCGTAGGTGCCGCCCGCCTCCTCGTCCGCGAGGAAGGCCAGCACGATGTCGCGCGGGGGCTTGCGGCCGCTGCGCATGCGGTCGCGCACGACGGCCAGCGTCATCGCGTCCATGTCCTTCATGTCGACGGCGCCCCGGCCCCACAGGCAGCCGTCGGCGATCTCGCCGGCGAAGGGGTCGTAGGTCCAGTCGGCGGCGTTGGCCGGGACCACGTCGGTGTGCCCGTGGATCAGCAGGGCGGGCCGGGAGGGGTCCTCGCCCTCGATCCGCGCCACGGTCGAGGCGCGGCCCTTGTGCGATTCGAAGATCTGCGGCTCCAGCCCGACCTCGGCGAGCTGCTCGGCGACCCACTCGGCCGCCTTGCGCTCACCGGGTCCGGAGTGGTCGCCGTAGTTGCTGGTGTCGATCCGGATGAGGTCCCGGCAGAGGTCGACGACCTCGTCCTCGCCGGATACGGTCCTGCCCGCGCTCGAGTCGCTCACGCTGCTTCCTCCCACTGACCACTGATCGGTATCGAACGGACCCATCCTCCCGCTCCGGCCCGCTCTCCCCAAGGCGATCCCCGGCCGCCGGGGGGTGTGATCGGGGACCCCGGAATGTTTGGTAATGTTTTCCACGTCGGAACGGCCCGCGAGGGACGCGAGACAGACACCTTGTCCGGGTGGCGGAATGGCAGACGCGCTAGCTTGAGGTGCTAGTGCCCTTTATCGGGCGTGGGGGTTCAAGTCCCCCCTCGGACACCAGCTAAGACCCCACTTCGTGTGGGGTTTTTTGCTTTTCCAGGCTGTGGCGTGACCAACCACGTGACCAACAGCCCAGAGATTCCCCAGGTCAGACCAGGGATGACAGGCCGAGTCGACCCGCTCCGGAGGCGGCGAGCTTCCGCGCTCCATCCTTACGTGAGTGCCCGTACCGGGCCATCGTGTAGCCCGGCGAGTGGTGCCGGACGTTTGCTGAGACCTCTACGGGGTTCTCCCCGGCCTCCAGGTCGTTCGTGACCTTGCTGTGCCTCCAGTCATGGATTCGGAAGTCCTCCGGCAGGTGCAGCCGGCTCCGAAGGGTGCGCCACCTTGCCGACACCTTCTCCGGGTCCTGAGGGCCACCCGCCTCGCCCCGGTAGAGCTTGAAGCCGTCCCGGGCGAAAACGAGGTCGTGATCGGTCCACGCGGCTCCCATACGGGCACGCTCGCCGTCCTGCCGGGACCTCTGCCACTTGAGGACTTTCATGACGCTCTGGTCCACATAGATGACCGCGTTGGCATCACCGTCCTTGGTCAGCTTCCGGAGCCGATACGTGTTGCCTTCCTCGACCACGACCCAGCCCAGTTCTATGGCCCCTTCATCCCAGCGCACGAGGGACCACTTCATTCCCAGAGCCTCACTGCGCCGGACACCCGTTGCGGCGTAGACCGTCCAGAGCGGAGCGTCCCTAAGGCAGTGGTGAGTCAGACCGCCGTCACAGGCCCGGTTGCCGCACGGCTCCCACACAGAGCCCAGGAACCGCGCCGTCTGGCTGTCGTCCACGGTCGGATAACTCTGCTCCTGTGCCTTGATCTGCCGCGCCGTGGGCGGGTGTGCCGTTGTGGCCGGGTTGGCAGGGATCAGCTTGGGCACTGCCGCGCCGAGGGCACCGGACAGGATGTTGTGAACGTGCCGGACACTCTTGGCCCCCAGAGGCTTCCCCTTGTTGGTGGGACACGGGGCGGTCTCCAGAAGCCGGTAGAGGTCGTCCAGGGTGTCATCCGTGACCTCGCACAGCTTCATGCTGCCGATGTGCGGCTTGATGTGTAGACGGATCTTCGTCTCGTACCCGGCCACGGTCGTCCCCTCCTTCCTGTGATTGCTCAGCCACTTCTCCAGCCAGTCACCGAGCTGCATGTCCGAGCGGGCCGCGATCTTGCCCGCCTCGTGGTCGGTGTGCCATTTCCTCAGCGCCTTCTCTGCCTCGGTCTTGGTCTTGTACTCCCGGCCTATCCAGTAGCGCTCCTTCTCCCCTGTCGCCTTGTTGAAGTGGAGGGGCGTCCGCACGCCCCAGGTGTTCGGTCTTCCCGTGCGCTTGATCTCCACGGGTGTGCCGCCGAGTCCGTTGCCACGCTTGGCCACTGGCGTTACTGCTCCTTCCGCTCATTCATCCAGTCATTCAGGAGTGCCGTGGCCTTGTCGGTGAGCCGCTTGCCGTCCCACAGGTCCAGCTCCTTAGCTCGCTTGATGCGCTCCGAGAGAGTTGCCTTGCCGACCCCCAGACGGGCGGCCAACTCCCCTTGCGGTGCTGTCGTTCCGGTGCTCCGCATCCGCATCAGTTCGGCCACCAGCAGCGCGTAGTCCAGGTCCGTGCGACACCGCTTGGGCACGGGCCACGGCTCGTTCATGGCCCGGTCCTGCTGTTGGCTCAGCGCCGCCCGGAACTGCGCCTTGATCTCCGCGAACGGCACTTGCCGTAGAAGGCTGGCCGGGATGCCATCTGTCTCCAAGGCCTCCTCCATCAACTGGTCGATCTCGTCGCCGTTGCCGCCGACGTTCAGTCGGATTCTTAGTTCTGACGGCCCGGTGAACGGCGCTCCCACGTTCGCTCGCGCCGAGACCTCCCAGGGGCCGTAGTAGCGGCGCCAGACCAGCTCTTGACCGTCACGCCGCCACTCATTGACGGCGTCTACCTCTTCTGTGTTCACGTCCCCACCATAGCCGCACCCGAACTAGATGCAAGAGGTTCGGAGGGGTGGCGCGAGTCACTCGAATTGAACTTGACGCAGCATGTTCGGATGCTGGCACTCTGAGATCGCGCCGGACAGCAACGGGGGAACTGCCACCCACTGGGGCCGGCTTTGGGGGAGGACGGATGGACAAGAAGCTGATGACGGTGGACGACGTGGCGAGCTACCTCGGGAAGCCCCGATCTTGGGTTTACGGGGTCTGGCGTAGGGAGGGCATCCCATTCCGGAAGGTGGGGCAAGCCCTCCGGTGCCGCCCGACGGACCTGGAGAAATGGCTAGACCGGCAGGACTGAACAGCATGACGAATGGCGCCCCCGAGGCAATCGGGGGCTTTTTTGTTTCCCGAGGAGATCATGTGAACACCATGCCGCCGCTGAGCGACCGGAAGCGGGCCGCTTTGGAGCAACGAGCAGACGCCATTTTGGAGGCGGCAGGCGAGGAGGAACCCGAAGGGTGGCCCGAACCCTGGACGCAGCGGCCGGAAACGGAGTTCGAGCGGATAGCTGCGGCGCATACCGGAATGGTTCCTTTGGTAGTGGCAGCGCTTTGCGCGTCGCTGCCCGACTTCGACCCAGAGGCGGGGCGTCACGCCGTGGAAAGCATGATGCGAAAGCGTCTGGAACCAACGGAACCCGTGGCGCAACTCATCGACTCGGTAGATGATTCGGAACCGTTCGGTTCTGGGTTCACGATAGAACGCCGGAACTTCCCACCCGAGACGTGTCGATGGGACGGATGCGAAAAGCCGCTATACGCCTCCAAGGCGGACCGGGGAAGGGGCAAGCCTCGGAGGTACTGCGACCCCCACAAGAAGTCGTCCAAGAGCCGCACACAACGGCTCAGGCGCCGGGGAATCTACGTCGGCGTTCACCGAAATCTGTCCTACCGGCCAGGCGGCGAGAAGCCAGCCGCTCCAACCTGGTTGAAGACTCCGAAGGTCGGCGGCAGGAGCACGGACCAGCACCAGCAGTCCCGGGACGTGTGGGAGACGCTGAACTTCCCCCGAGCACTGTGAAGCATTTATTCAGAGACTATGGAGAGACGTTCTCTCTGGGGCCATGCACACTCGGCGGTGTGCCTCTGGCGCGGCCTACGGGCCGGGCAGTTCCTAAGTCGTTATGAGGCTCTGCGGACACCTCCCTGTGAGGGGAAACGTAGAGAAGACTCCTCCCTTGCTTCCTACTTGCATCGTTCACAGTGGGGGGTAAGGGGGGCAGTGTCTTCTCTTACGTTGTCCTCTTGTGAGGTGTGATGGGCCGCCTTGAGAGCGGCCCTTACTTTCTTCCCACTTGATTAGATTCTGAGGAGGTGTCGCCTGTGAGCGACCCACAGACTGATTCCCGTTCTTCAGCCCAGGTGCCGGCCGACGGTTCTGAAGTCGTTCGGGCCGAGGTGCAGCGTGAGTACGCCACCAAGCTCGCTAAGGCCGAACTTAGGACTCAGGCCGCCCAGGCCGGTATCAAGCTCGGTGACGGTTTCACCGACTATCTAGACGCTTCCAAGCTCCTCGGCGAGGACGGCAATCCGTCAGCCGAGGCAATCGGTAAGGCTCTGGCTCCACTTGCGGCAGCGCAGGAGCCGAAGTTTGCTCCCATTGCTGGAGCTGGCTACAACCGCAACGGTCCGCCTTCGGTCCGCAGCGTTTCCCTCGACGTCCGTAACCGCTAACCAGGAGTACCTATATGACCTTTGCTTACCAGTCCGCCGCTAGCAACACGTTCGTTCCGGAGATCTGGGATGCCGACCTGCTCACTCAGTTTGACCCACTGCTGGTCTGGGCTTCCCCGGTCGTTTCCAACAACAAGTACGAGGGTGAGATCAGGAAGAGGGGCGATGTTGTTCACATCAACTCGCTTCTGCGGCCCTCTGTCGGTGACTACAAGCTCCCGGACGGCATGACCGCCCAGCGACCGGAGACCGTAGATCAGAAGCTTCCGATCACTGAGGCCAAGTACCTCCAGGTCCTCATTGAGGACGCGGAGCGAGTCCAGGTTGCAGGCGGCCTCAGCTCCCCGATCAATCAGCAGATGATTCGGGCCCTTGCCCGGGAAGCCGACACGTTCATGGGCGGTGTCATCACCAAGGGCGCCACGGCACTCCCCAACGTCAAGCCGACCGCAGCGAACATCCCTCAGAGCCTCTACAGCACGATCCTGGACATGATGCTGGCTCTGGACGACAACGACATCCCGGCAGGCCGGTACGTGGTCGTCTCGCCGCGCGTGAAGCGCTACCTCGTGGAACACCCGGCCGTCGCCAACGCTGCCGCCTACGGCGAGGGCGGCGTAACTGCGAACGGTGTCGTGGCACGCCTGGCGGGCTTCACGATCCTGAGCACCACGGCCATGCCGACGGGCGTGGACATCGTGGCCGGACACAAGGAGTTCGCCACCTACGCTTCCCAGTTCTCTGGCTTCCGTGAGGGCCAGTCGGAGAAGTACCGGGCCGACTACATCGACACGCTCCACCTGTACGGCGGCAAGATCGTCCGCTACCCGGAGCTGGACACCAAGAAGGTGGATTCCACGTTCGATGAATCCAAGCCAACGAAGGGCATCGTCAAGGCCGCCGTCGAGTGGCCCGCTGCGGCCTGATCGACCGAACCGTCCCGGGCCCCTGCCTCATAGGCAGGGGCCCGTTCCATCCATTCTCCGCACAGCCGGCTGTAACTCCTGGAGGTCACACCATGCCGAAGATGCGTAACCCCATTTCTCCCCACTCCCGATACAAGGGGCTGGTCGAACTTCCGTGGGACCACGGCCTACCAGTGCCCGACATGCCGCCGGGCCGGGAGTGGACCGATGCGGAACGCGAGCAGTGGCGGCAGTGGTGGAGCGGCCCTCAGGCCAACATGTGGGACGAGTCGTTCATCCCGACTGTGGCGGTGATGCTCACCTACTTCAGCAACATCCTGGACGGCATGGCGACAAGCACACATCAGATGGAGTACCGGCACCTTGCGAGCTCCTTGGGGTTGACCGCAGAGGGCATGAAGCGGCTCGGCTGGGCCTTCCAAGGTGATGCGCAGTGAGCGCTCGCCGAGCGGTCAAGGCCGGGGCCGCAGGCACCCATGATGGCCAGCACAAGCCCGGCATCGAATGCCCCTCGGTAGATCCCCAGTGCTTCGGTTGCCTCCGAGAGTTCTCCGTTCACATCGGATGGCTTCTGACCGGCGATGCCCGTCCATGGGATGACCGGCTTGAACATGCGCCGCCACGTTGCTTCCCCTGCCGAGCCTGAGCAAGCGTTTGTCAGAGGCGCTCGCTACTGTCGCGCCACAAGCACGGCGGAAGGGGTGGAGTGGCAAGAAGGCGGTTCTACTGGTGGGTTCACATGATGGTCTTGTTCGCTCACAACGGTCGGTGCGTCTACTGCGGTGCGGAGTCTCGTGTCATGGATCACGTGATTCCGCTTGCTGGAGGCGGAGAGGACAGTTCCAAGAACCTGGTTCCAGCCTGTGACGACTGCAACTTGAGCAAGGGAGATAGCCCACTTCCCCAATGGATCATGCGGCGAGAATTCCAACTCCCCCGCCAGAGGAGCGCCACACCCCTGGGCGACATTCCACTCCTAGGCTCATACCAGGACGCTCACCAGGAGTGTGTGAGAACGATTCGCAGAGTTGAGTCCACGTGCCTCGAAATAGAAGATCCAGAGCGGCGAAAATGGTTCCGGAAGTGCTTTCCCGAAGCGCGCCCTCCCCGAGATAGGGCAGCAATAGATGAGTTGCGGCGCAGAGTTACTGAACAGGTACAGGTGGCCCAAGCTTCAGGCTTCTCAACCACTCCACGTCCCACCCGTTCTGAGCAGTCCGGTTTTGGCGATTTTAGTGAAATCATGGACGCCTTTTTTGGTGCCCGGTAACACTCCCAGGACCGAAGCTGCTCGACAAATTTCGAGCCGCTTCGGCATCTCCGTATTTTGATTGGCAAACGCGATGGAAGGAAGGCGCCCCCGGCGGTCCCTATTCGAAATAACGAAGGCATTACCCCGCGTATTCAAGTAATTAGAGTTATACATACGCTATCTGTTAGTTATCTGTCTGTGATTAGGAATTGGCAATGTCGATCACGTCGCACGGAGGGGTGCGGCAGTCGTGAGAGTGATGCTCCGGCCGGTTGGCTTCATGCCTTGCAGATTCCGAATCAAAGGATGCTGACGTGCGTAAGACTGTGCTCGTTCCCGTTCTCAAGACACTTTGTGACGCCCATCTGGCGAAGGATGGGAGCGAGCAAGAGGCCACGGACACGCTGACTCTGGGCGCCCGTGCGTGGGACCTGTGCGGGTCTCATGCCGAGAACTTTGGGCTGTACCTCGTGGATGCGCTGGGGGCGCCGGAGGGCGCAGCCGGCGAACCTGAGTCCACTGGTGAGCAGTCGCCTGTTGTGGCGGAGCGCGAGACGGAGGACGGGAGCCAGGATGCGAACGAGTCTGAGCCCGTTCCTTCCGTGATGGTGGCTGGTGAGATCCCGGGCTACGACTGGGAGACCGCGCGGGAAGCGGTGCGGAACCTGGGCTACGAGGTTGTTGGCCGCGCCGATGACAGCACGGTCCTGCTCATCCTGGGTGAGGGTGGGGAGCGCAACGGGACGAAGCTGCGGCACGCGTCTGAGCGTGGCATCCCCTGCATGGATGTCCGGGCCCCGGGCCGCTTCAAGGAAGCTGTCTGCGCTGGCGAGTTGGTCGGTGGTGACCTACTTCCCGAGCCTGCCAAGGTGGACCGTTCCGAGATGAGTACTCGGGAGCGCAACCGTGTGATCCGTGTCTGGGCAAGGCAGAACGGTTGGCCGAACCTCCCCGTCCAGGGTCGTGTCCCGATGAGCGTGCGCCATGCCTTTGAGCTGGCCCACCGGGAGCCCGTCCAGGGAAAAGCGGCAGCGGCCTGAGTGCCGCGCCCACGGTGACGGCCGCTGACTGCGGCCGTCACCCCGGCCCCAGTGACCTGAGCGTGTGGAAGAGCGCCAAGGCGTACGGGGCCGAGTCGAAGCCATCCAAGGGCGACTGCACGCCCGGTTCATGGGTCACCTGGACTACGCCCAAGGGTAGGCAGCGTACGGGGATCGTGAGCAACGACGCCGCCACGGTGGCCACCGTGCGGCGGCATGTCCCCATGGACAAGGGCACCCGCTGTACCGCCGTGATCATTCCGGCGGACGGGGGCGACGTGCTCCCACTGCTGCGCAAGACAGCCAAGGAGCCCAACGCCCAGACCAAAGACGGGGGCCGATGGCGGTCCGTCGTCCCTCTCAACCGAACCAACTCTCAGGAAGCGGCAGCAGCATGAGCACCCCTGTCTTCTACGGTCCGATCGGTCGAGCCGTTCGCAAGATCGCCCCCTTCCTCGAAGCGGACGCGTTGGGGGTGTACGTGGCTGCTCTGTCGATGTGGTCGGCTGCCATCGGCGGAACCGTCACGGTCTCCTCCCGTGGCTCCGCTCGCCCTGTTCTGCTGTGGTCGGCTCTGGTGGCCGGCACTGGACGCGGGAAAGGGACCGCGCTCCGGGCAGCGCTTCATGTCCTGGACCCTTCCCTGGGACGGTTCCTCGCTACGCACACCACCTCCGGGATCACCTCCGGGGCGAGTCTGGTCAATCACCTGTGGGAGCAGCAGGAAACGACCGCCGAGACAGAGCACGGGCGCGACGTCCGGGCCCTGGTGGTCGAAGAGGAATGGACGGAGATCTTGAAGCGGGTCAAACGTGACCCGTCGTTCACCACGAAACTCCGGGCCGCGTGGGACGGGGCGACGCTCCGCAACACCACGAAGGAAGAGGCCCAAGAGATCCAAGGCCCCGCCATGGTGCTCCACTCCCACATCACTCCGTCTGACTGGGCCAAGTACGTCGGTGAGTCCGAAGCGGCCGGAGGCTCGTACAACCGCATCCTGCCGTTCCTGCTCGGTGCTGTTCCGATGCTGGACGACGACCGTGTGAGCCTGCCCAAGGTGGACGGTTCCGAGCTGTCCGACGCTTACGGATGGGCCACCGCCCGACCCCATGTGATCACCCTTTCCGAGGATGCTCGCCCGCTGTGGCGGATTGTTCGCCGGTACGCGCGCATTTTGGGTGAGACCCTGCCCGAAGGGCAGGCGGTGTTCATTGAACGGACTGCGGAACAGACCCTGCGGGTAGCGGCCTGCCTTGCCGCTTCCGAGTGCTCCGAGACCATCACGGATGAAATCCTGTCCGCAGCCTTCACGCTCGTACGCCGCTCCGTCCAGGACGCGGTACGGATCACCAAGGGGGCCGACGCTCCGAAGGCGAAGCGGCAGCCGCTCAGTCTGGCGGACAAGGTACTGGCCCGGATCGAACTGAACGGCGGGCGGGCGACCTCCTCTCAGGTCCTCCCGTACGTGGGGGCGACCGCCGAAGAGGTCAAGGCGCTGCCCGGAATCGTCGTCACCGTGGAACGGTCAGGAACGACGGGCCGACCGGCCACCGTTTTCACACTCCGTGGTGATGCTCCCGTTCACACAGATCCTCAGCCGGCCAGCGCGGAGCGTGACGTGAAGCGCGCCACGGTCGTCCAGATGGACGCCTACCGCCCGGTTCCGAAGCAAGCACCCGTGGATATGGCAGTGCGGCGGCATGCCGCCCCGGTTTTCGATGCCAATCCGTTCCGCGCACTGCTCTGAACGATGCACCAAACGAATCAAGCCCCGGCCGGTCGGCTGGGGCTTGATTCGTTGCTTCGACTACTCCGGAGGACAGGGCAGATGGCGTTCAGCTCGGTTCGGTGAGCAGGTCGCTACGGCCACGGAGTGGAAGACCTTGTAGCTGAGGTAGTGGCCCGGTATGGCCGTCTCCCGCCTCTCAGTGGGCGGAAGTCCTCGTGACCCTCATGGCCTCAGCTATCTGCTCCACGACATCGGCGGGGAGCATCCCCAGATGGACGTAGGGCAAGCCGTTGTAGGTGACCGTGGGCCGCATTCCGACCCATGTGGCCTCAGGGACGCCAAGAGAGGCCAAGGCTGCGCGGAAGGATTCGAGTGCGTCGGTGGCTCGTGTGTGGCTGTCCCGCCACGTCTGCATGTCCATTACGCGGCCACACTCCGAGTGCTGGGGCACTTGTCGTGCCTGTAGCTGACAGCGGGCGCACCCGACGTGCGGTCAATAACTGCCCGGCGGACAGGGGGCCTTCCCCCAAGAAGGTGGGCACGCGGTTATTGATCACGCGGCGAGTGTGAGTCTAGCGGCGTGGTGTCGGCGTTCGTATTCGTCGGGGCTG
>NZ_JBEXOV010000089.1:0-30187 GCF_040611715.1 Streptomyces sp. NPDC006544
ATGTCCACACAGTCCGCAAAACCGACACCGCAAAACCGAAAACGAAGAAGTCCACGACCCCTCGCCCACGCCGCACGGGTTAAAGATCAAGCTAGCCTCGGCGTCATGACGACCATGCACCGAGAGCACCCGACGGACGAGCACGCGCACGCGCACGGCCCGGACTGCGGCCACCCGCGGGTCGAGCACGGCGACCACGTCGACTACGCGCACGACGGGCACCTGCACCGCGAACACGCCGGCCACTGGGACGAGTGCGAGCCGGCGGGGCACACCGAACACGGGGGTCACGCGCACGCGCACGGCCCGAACTGCGGGCACGCGTCCGTCCGGCACGGGGACCACGTCGACTACGTGCACGACGGGCACCGGCACGCGGAGCACGACGGTCACTACGACGACCACTGACGCCGTCCGGCCGTCCGGCCGCCGCCCGGGTCCGGCCCCTGCCGCCGGCCGGCCGGCGGCGGCCGAAGCCCGCCGGTGAACCCCGCCCTCCCCCCGCGCCGCCGCGACTGGCAGGATGCCGACAGCCCGTCACCGCGACCTGGGGAGAGCGCAGATGCCCGTGGAAGAGCCGTACCTCGTCCAGCCCGCGGCCGGGGTGTACGCCTACGTGCAGCCCGACGGCGGCTGGTGCCTGAACAACGCCGGCTTCGTGACGGGCGGCGGCCGGACCCTGCTGGTGGACACCGCCGCCACCGAGCGGCGGGCGCTGGCCCTGCGGGCCGCGGTGGAGGCCGCCGGGGCTCCCCTCCCCCGCACCGTGGTCAACACCCACCACCACGGCGACCACACCTACGGCAACGGCGTGTTCGCCCCCGAGGCGCTGGTCCTGGGGCACGACAACGCGCGGTCCGAGCAGCTCGCGGCCGGGCACCAGCTGGAGATGATCTGGCCGGCGACCGATTTCGGCGCGATAGCCATCACCGCGCCCGACCTGACGTACAGCGACCGGATGACGCTGTACGTCGGGGAGACCGAGGTGCGGGTCATCCACCCGGGCGTCGCGCACACCACGGGCGACTCGGTCGTATGGCTGCCCGAGCAGCGGATCGTGTTCACCGGGGACCTGGTCTTCGCGCAGGGAACGCCGTTCCTGGCGATGGGCTCGCTGGCCGGGTCGCTGCGGGCGCTGGACCTGCTGCGCGCACTGGGCGCGGAGACCGTCGTACCGGGCCACGGCCCGCTGACCGACGCCGGCTCCTACGACGCCACCGAGCGCTATCTGCGGTACGTGGCCGAACTCGCCCGGGAGGGGCACGCGAAGGGACTGACCCCGCTGGAGGCGGCCCGGCAGGCCGATCTCGGCGAGTTCGCGGCCTGGCGGGAGAGCGAGCGGCTGGTGGCCAATCTGCACCGGGCGTACGCGGAGCTGGCCGGGGAGCCGGAAGGCGTCCCGCTGGACATCCTGGCGGTGCTGCGGGACATGACGGTGATGAACGGCGGGACACCGATCCTCTGCCACGCCTGATCCGGGTGCCCGCCCGATCCGGGTGCCGCGCCTGATCCGGGCGGGCGGTCCGGAAGCGTTTCTTCGGCCCGCACCCTGGACGGCATACCGACTGGTCGGCATGATGGTGGCGTCCGTTCCGTCACCGTCCACTCCGTACGGAGGTGCGCACCATGTCCTCAGCGCCGGCAGCGCCATCGGCCCCATCCGGCCCCCGAGGCCTCGATCTGGAGCGGCTGCGGGGCCATCTCGACCGCGTGCGGCCGGGCCTCGCGGCCGGGCCGCTGACCGGCAGGCTGATCGAGGGCGGCCGGTCGAACCTGACGTACGAGGTCGGCGACGGCAGTTCCCGCTGGGTGGTGCGCAGGCCGCCGCTGGGCCACGTACTGGCGACCGCGCACGACATGCGGCGCGAGCACCGGGTCATCGCGGCCCTGCACGGCACGGCGGTTCCGGTGCCCGAGCCGCTGCTGCTCTGCGAGGACGAGGCGGTGCTGGGCGCGCCGTTCTACGTCATGGAGTACGTGGACGGGGTGCCGTTCCGCACGGCCGGCCAGCTGGCCGCGCTCGGCCCCGAGCGGACCCGGCGGGCGGTCCTGGGCCTCGTGGACACCCTGGTCGACCTGCACGCGGTGGATCCGCAGGCGGTTGGCCTGGCCGATTTCGGCCGGCCCGAGGGCTTCCTGGACCGCCAGCTGCGCCGCTGGGGCAAGCAGCTCGCGGCCTCGCGGGGGCGGGAGCTGGCCGGGATCGACGAACTGCACGGCGCGCTCGGCCGGGCCCTGCCCGACTCCCCCGCGCCCACGGTCGTCCACGGGGACTTCCGCCTCGACAACGTGCTGATCGACGGGTCCCCGTCGGGCACCGACACGATCCGGGCGGTGCTGGACTGGGAGATGTCCACGCTCGGCGATCCGCTGACCGACCTCGGGCTGCTGGTGATGTACAGCTCCGACCTGGGTCTGACCGACTCCCCGGTCAGCACGACCAGCGGTGCTCCCGGGCACCCCTCGCCCGCCGAGCTGATCGAGCGGTACGCCGCGCGCTCGGGCCGGGACGCCTCGCGGATCGCCTGGTACACGGCCTTCGCGTGGTTCAAGCTCGCGGTGATCCTCGAGGGCATCCACTACCGGTTCACGCTCGGCCAGACCGTCGGCGCGGGCTTCGACCGGATCGGCGAGCTGGTCCCGGTCTTCATCGAGCACGGTCTGACCACCCTCCAGGAAGGCTGAGGAACCCCCGATGGATTTCGCATTCGACGCCCGGACCGAGGAACTGCGCGGGCGGCTGCTCGCGTTCATGGACGAGTACGTCTACCCGGCGGAACCGGTCGCCGCCGAACAGCGCGCACGGCTGGCCTCGCCCTGGGACACCCCGGCCGTGTTCGGCGAACTGAAGGCCGAGGCGCGCCGCCAGGGGCTCTGGAACCTGTTCTTCGTCGACCGGCACGGCCTGCCCGGCGCGGACCACGGCGCCGGGCTGACCAACCTGCAGTACGCCCCGCTCGCCGAGATCACCGGCCGCAGCCCGCACCTGGCGCCGATGGCGACGAACTGCGCGGCGCCGGACACCGGGAACATGGAGCTGCTCGCGCAGTTCGCGAGCGAGGCACAGAAGAAGCAGTGGCTGGAGCCGTTGCTGGCCGGGGAGATCCGGTCGGCCTTCGCGATGACCGAGCCCGAGGTGGCCTCCTCGGACGCGACGAACATCGAGACCCGGATCGAACGCGCGGGTGACGCGTACGTGGTCACCGGGCGCAAGTGGTACATCTCCGGAGCCATGAACCCGGACTGCAAGGTCTTCATCGTCATGGGCAAGACCGACCCCGACGGGTCCGACCCGCGCCGCCAGCAGTCCATGATCCTGGTCCCCCGGGACACCCCGGGCGTCGAGGTCCGGCGCGCGATGACGGTGTACGGGTACGAGGACCACGACCACGGCGGCCACGCCGAGGTGGTCTTCGACGGGGTCCGGGTCCCGGCGGCGAACCTGATCGGCGAGGAGGGCGGCGGCTTCGCCATCGCCCAGGCCCGGCTGGGGCCGGGCCGGATCCACCACTGCATGCGGCTCATCGGGATGGCGGAGCGCGCCATCGAGCTGATGTGCCGGCGCGCGATCGGCCGCAGCGCCTTCGGCAAGGAGCTGGCCGCCCAGGGGGTCGTACAGAACTGGATCGCGGACGCCCGGGTGACGGTCGAGCAGCTGCGGCTGCTGGTGCTGAAGACGGCCTGGCTGATGGACACGGTCGGGAACCGGGGCGCCCACACGGAGATCCAGGCCATCAAGATCGCGACCCCGCGGGCGGTCGTCGGGATCCTGGACCAGGCGGTGCAGCTGCACGGCGCGGGCGGGGTGAGCCAGGACTTCCCGCTGGCGGAGCTGTGGGCGGCGGCGCGGACGCTGCGGCTGGCGGACGGTCCGGACGAGGTACACCAGCGGTCGCTCGCGTACCGGGAGCTCAAGCAGTACCGCTGACCCCCGCGTCCCCTGCCCGCACGCCGGCGGCCGCGTCCACGTCGATCGCCGCCGCGGCCCCCGGCGCGGTGGCGGTGTGACCCGCCGCCGTGTCGATGACCTCGTCCAGCACGTCCCGGGACCGGAGCAGATCGGCGATCAGCCGGTCGATCCGGTCCCGTTCCGTCTTCAGCTGCGCGACGAGCGCCGGGGTGGCCCGTACGCTCGGCCCGCCGTCCGTGTCGCGCATGCACGGCAGGATCATGCTGATCTTCGAGCTGTGCAGGCCCGCCGCGTAGAGCTCCTGGATCCGGATCACCCGGTCCACCGCCCGCTCCGCGAAATCGCGGTGGCCGCCGGGCGTCCGGTCGGACACGAGCAGTCCCTGGGCCTCGTAGTAGCGCAGCGAGCGCTCGCTGACTCCGGTGCGCGCCGCCAGTTCACCGATCCGCATGCCCCACCCCTGCCGTCCGGGACTTGAACCTGACATTGATGTCAGGTTCTAGGTTACGGGCATGACGAACACACGGCGCCTCCTCCCTCCCGTCTCCCGCCTCTTCGAGTCCGCAGCCCTCGGGCCCCTGGAACTCCCCAACCGCCTCGTGATGGCCCCCCTGACCCGCCATCGGGCGGACGCCGACGGGGTCCCCGGGGAGCTGATGGCCGTGCACTACGCGCAGCGCGCCACGGCGGGTCTGATCATCGCCGAGGGCACCGCGCCGAGCGCCGTGGGGCAGGCGTACCCGAACATCCCCGGAATCCACACCGCGGAACAGGTCTCCGGCTGGCGGCGGGTCACCGACGCGGTGCGCGGGGGCGCCGACGGCCGGGGCGGCGGCGCGGCGATGTTCCTCCAGCTCGAGCACGGCGGGCGGGTCGGGCACCCCGACACCAGCGGGCACGTCCCGCTCGCGCCGTCCGCCGTGCGGCTCCCCGAGCAGGTGCACACCCCCGGTGGGCCGCGGGACGCCGTCGTCCCGCGCGCGATGACGGCCGAGGACATCCGGTCCGCCGTCGCCGACTTCGCGGCGGCCGCCCGCAATGCCGTGGAGGCCGGTTTCGCGGGGGTGGAGGTGCACGCCGCCAACGGTTTCCTGCCCCACCAGTTCCTGGCGAAGAACACCAACCTGCGGACCGACGCATGGGGCGGTCCGGTGGAGAACCGGATCCGGTTCGCCGTGGAGGTGGTCCGGGCCGTCGCCGGGGCCGTCGGGCCGGAGCGGACCGGCGTACGGATCTCGCCCGGAGTGGACGTCAACGGCATCGACGAGGGCGATACCGCGGAGATCTACCCGGCGCTGCTGGCGGCCCTGGCGGAGATCCGCCCGGTCTACCTCCACGTCCTCCTCACGGACCGGGAGCGGCCCCGGCTCCAGGAGTACCGCAGGGCCTGGCCGGGCACGCTGATCGCCAACCAACTGCTCTCCCGTGAGCAGTTCGAGGCCGATGGCGGCAAGGGCGTCGCCGCGGGGCTCCTGGCCGAGGGGGCCGACCTGGTCTCGCTGGGCCGGGGCTTCCTCGCCAATCCCGACTTCGTGGAGCGGCTGCGGACGGGCGCCCCGCTCAACGAACTCCGCCCCGAGTTCCTGATGCACGTACAGGGGGCAGAGGGGTACAACGACTACCCGGCGCTCGCGAACGCGTCGGGGTGACCGACCGCGCCTGTGTGAGCTGCCGCTACGGGCGCAGCGCGCGCAGCAGCAGGTCGGCGAGGTGGTCGGCGACCTGCTGCGGGGTGAGCGGGCCGTCCTCGCGGTACCAGGTCGACAGGTGGTGGACGGATCCGAAGTGGTAGTCCACCACCAGGTCGGCCGGGGTCGCGGTGGAGAAGACCCCGGCACGCTGGCCCTCCTCGACCAGCGCACGGAACCGCTCGTGATAGCGCCGGCGCTCCGACCGCACCTGCTTGAACTTCTCCGGGCTCAGCTGGTGCATCGACCGGAAGAAGATCGCCGCGTCGTCGAGGTTCTCGATGGTGGTGACGACCACGTCGGCGGCCGCGGCGCGCAGCCGCTCCTCGACGGGGGCGTCGGAACCGGCCACCGCGTCCAGCCGCTGCTGCTGGAGCCGCAGCATGCGCGCGTACACCTCGTGCAGCAGATCGTCCTTGGAACCGAAGTAGTGGTAGAGCGCGCCCTTGGTGACCCCGGCCGCCTCGACGATCTCCTGCACCGAGGTCCGGTCGTAGCCGCGCTCGGCGAACAGCCTGGTCGCGACGGCCAGCAGCCGCTGCGGTACCGGGGCCTCGTGTGCGCCGACGGTCTCCGTCGTGGTCTTGGCGGCCATGGCGCTCGCCTTCCTTTCGTGATCCCTCGCGTCGACCCTGCCGACGGCTGTTTTCAGCCGAGGTCCCGGTCGCGCAGTTCCCGTCGCAGGATCTTGCCACTGGTCGTCTTCGGAAGGACAGGCAGGATCTCCACCTGGCGCGGGTATTTGTACGCGGCGATGCGCTCGGCGCAGTACGCGGACAGTTCGACGGGGTCGGCCGTGGTCCCGGGGCGCAGGCTGACGTAGGCCTTCACGCTCTCGCCGCGGTAGGGGTCCGGGACGCCGACGACGGCCGCCTCGCGCACGGCGGGGTGGGTGTAGAGCACGTCCTCGACCTCGCGCGGCCAGACCTTGAAACCGGACGCGTTGATCATGTCCTTCTTGCGGTCGACGACGTAGAGCCAGCCGTCCGCGTCCATGAACCCGACGTCTCCGGTGCGCAGTTCGCCGTCCGGGAAGGACTTCGCGGTGTCGGCGGGCAGTCCCCAGTAGCCGGGGACGACCTGGGGTCCGCGGACGGCGATCTCGCCGGTCTCGCCGAAGGGGACCTCGGCTCCGCCCTCGTCGAGGATGCGGACGACGGTGTCGGCGCCGGGCACGCCCACGGAGAGGGTTCCGGAGACGGGGTCCACGGGGGCCTCGAGGTGCGCGGGCACGGAGGCGCAGGGAGCGGTGCACTCGGTGAGGCCGTAGCCGTTGCGCAGGTAGAAGCCGAAGGCGGCGCGGAGGCGTTCGACGAGGGCGGGCGGCAGCGGGGCTCCCCCGGAGGAGACCACCTGGAACGAGGCGAAGTGGCCGGGGGTGACGCCGGGGTGGGCGGCGAGCGCCATGAAGGCGGTGGCCGGGCCGACGGTGTAGGCGGGACGGTGCTCGAGGAACGCGTCGAGGACCACGCCGGCGTCGAAGCGGTGGGCGAGGACGAGGGTGCCGGCGTTGGTGAAGCAGGCGGCGAGCTCGCAGACCATGCCGGTGATGTGGAAGAGGGGCGCGAGGGCGAAGTAGCCGGCGCCCTCGGGGAGGGGGTGGCCGGTGACCTGCCGGGTGGCGTTGTGGGTGAGCGCGCCGTGCGGGTTCATGGCGCCCTTGGGGGTGCCGCTGGTGCCGGAGGTGTAGCTGATGAGGGCGGTGTCGGCGGCGGTGAGTCCCGGATCCGGCGGGGCGGGGTGGCCCTGGCGGGCCACGGTGGCGAGATCGGCGGCGAGGCCGGGGGCGTCGGCGGCCGCTCCGGCCTGCTGTCCGGCCGCTGGTTCGGTGGCCGGTTCGGCCGCCGGCTCGGCCGCTGCTTCGGTGGCGGTGGCGGAGGTGCCGGCCGGCTGGTCCGGGCGGCGCGGCGCGAGGACGCGTACGTCGTCGCGGGTCTGGAAGTCCAGGTCGCAGGCGGTCAGGACGGTCCGCACCCCCGTCCCGCGCGCGGTCTCGCGCAGGTACGCCGCCCAGGCGCGGACGTCGCACACCAGCGCGGCCGCCCCGGAGTCGCGCAGGACGTGGCCGACCTCGCCCGACTTGTACATCGGGTTGAGCGGGACCACGACCGCCCCGGCCTTCCAGGCGGCCAGGACGGCGAGCACGAAGTGCGGGGTGTTCTGGAGCATGACCGCGACGCGGTCCCCGCGGCGGACGCCGCGGGCGGCGAGGTGCCCGGCGAGGGAATCGGAGAGGGCGTCGGCCTCGGCGTAGCCGACGCGGCCGTCGAAGTAGGCGAGCGCGGTGCGCCCGGGGGCACGGGCGACGGCGGCGCGGAAGGCGTGCAGCACGCTGGGCGCGGGCTCGACCGGAGCCCGCTGGACCGGGGTGAGGCGGGCGAGCCAGGGCTTGGCGGCGTAGCGGGAGGCGGCCGGGGGCTCGGCGGCCACCGCGGACGGCGCGGGCGGCGCGGGCGGGAGGGGTGTGCCGGGCGTGGGCACGCCCGGGGTGGGCCCGGCGGCCTGGGTCATCGGGTCTCCCATGTGCGTTGGAGGCGGTTCATCCCGCTGAGCCAGCGGTCCGGCTCGGTGGCGCGGGCCGCGTAGAAGTCCGCGACCTCGGGGTGCGGGAGGATCAGGAACCGCCCCTTCTCCATGCCGTCGAACAGTGCGTCCGCGACCGCTTCCGGCTCGATCGCGGTCGGCGCGAGGACCAGCTCGCCCGCCGATCCCGCGGCGGTGAGCATGTCGGTCCGGACGCCCTGCGGGCAGATCGCGTGGACCTGGACGCCTCGGTGGCGGTAGGTCAGCGAGAGCCATTCCGCGAAGGCGAGCGCGCCGTGCTTGGTGACACTGTACGGGGCCGCTCCGATCATGGTCAGCAGCCCTGCGGCCGAGACCGTGGACACGAAACGGCCGCTCTCGCGCTCCAGCCAGTCGGGCAGCAGCAGCCGGGCCGCGCGGACGTGGGCCATGACGTTGGTGTCCCAGGCCGCTTCCCAGACGGCCTCGTCCGCGAAGGCGTCGCCCCCGGAGGCCAGTCCGGCGTTGGCGCAGTACACGTCCACCGTGCCGCCGAGCGCCTCGCGGGCCTCTTCGACGACCGCGGAGGCGTCGCCGGGCACGGCGACGGCGCGGGCACCGATCTCCTCCGCGACGGCCGCGGCCCTGGCGGGGTCGAGGTCGTTGACCGCGACCGTGGCGCCCTCGGCGGCGAAACGGCGGGCGAGGGCGGCTCCGATGCCGCCGCCCGCTCCGGTGACGACGACTCGCTGGTCCTGGAACGCGTTCACGGGTCCACCCTTCGTGGCCTGCTGCCGATGCCGGATCACCGGCAGACTAACCAGTCGGTATGTCGGTACGGAAGGGGGCCGCACCCTACTTTGGCGCGATGACGCTGTCGCGACGAGGGTTGCTGGGTCTGGCCGGAGCGGCGGGGAGCCTGGGGGCCGCCCAGGCCGCCGGAGTTTCCGTGGCCACGGAGATCACCGGGACAGCGGGGACCGCCCGGACTGCGGCGACTGCGGGGACTGCGGGGACTGCGGGAGCTGCCGGGACTGCCGGGACCCCTGCGGCTGCCGCGCCCGGCACCCGGGCCCCCGGTCGGGGCGCGGGCCCGGCCGCCCTCGCGGCGTCCGACCGCGTGCGGACCGGGTTCGAGTGCCTCGCGGCGGACGGGTACGCCGTACTGGCCGGTCAGCGGGTCGGCGTGCTCACCAACCCCACGGGGATCACCGCCGACGCCCGCCACCTGGTCGACGTGCTGCACGCCGACGAACGCGTGGACCTGGTCGCCGTGTTCGGTCCCGAGCACGGCTTCCGCGGCACCGCCCAGGCGGGCGGCTCGGAGGGGGCCGGGCGGGATCCGGCGACCGGGCTGCCCGTGTACGACACGTACGACAGGAGCGGCCAGCGTCTCGCGGACGTCTTCACGGCGGCCGGGATCGACACCGTCGTCTTCGACGTCCAGGACGTGGGGGCCCGCTTCTACACCTACATCTGGACCCTCTACGACTGCATGCGCGCGGCCGCCCTCGCCGGCAAGGCGGTGGTGGTGCTGGACCGGCCCAACCCGGTCGGCGGCCGGCGGGCGGCCGGGCCCGTCCTGCAGCGCCCGTACGCGAGCTTCGTGGGCCGGGAGCCGATCGCGCTCGCCCACGGGATGACGGCGGGCGAGCTGGCCGGCCTCTTCGCGGGCGAGTTCCTTCCCGGGAGCGGCCGCGCCGCGCAGGCCCCGCGGCTGCGCGTGGTGCGGATGACCGGGTGGCGGCGGGAGTCGTTCTTCGACGCGACCGGGCTGCCCTGGGTGCCGCCGAGCCCGAACATGCCGACCCCGGGCACGGCCCTCGCGTACGCGGGCACCTGCCTGTTCGAGGGGACGAACCTCTCCGAGGGCCGCGGTACGACCACCCCCTTCGAACTGCTCGGCGCGGAGGGCCTGGACCGGCGGTGGGCGGAGGCGGCGAACGCGCTGGAACTGCCCGGGGTGTGGTTCCGGGAGGCCTATTTCACGCCTTCCTTCTCCAAGTTCTCCGGGAAGGTGTGCGGCGGGGTCCGGCTGCTCGTGCACGACCGGGAGACCTTCGACCCGGTACGGGCCGGCATCGGGCTGCTGGTGACCGCGCGGCGGACGTGGAGCGGCTTCGCGTGGCGCCCGGACCACTGGATCGACCGGCTGACGGGCTCGGACCGGGTGCGGCTGATGGCCGACGCGGGGGCGGGGGTCGAGGAGATCGCCGGCGACTGGGCGGCGGGGCTGGCGCGGTTCGCGGCGGTGCGGGAGAGGTACCTGCTCTATCCCTGAGCCGACGGCCTCCGGCGGGACGTCCCGACGTCCCGCGGAGCGCCCGCTTCCACGCGCGCTCCCGCGCCCGCCGCGAGATCCGAGAGGCACCGCGAGGGGTCTGGCCGGGCGGGCCGGTCCGCAGGATGCTGTCGGAGAGGTACGCGGCGTGGAGGGGGGACGTCATGGTGGGCATCGGCGCACTGGCTACGGGGGCGGCGGGGATCGGGGTCCGCCCGTACGTGGAGCTGACCTTCGACTCCGAGGGCGACGTGGCCCCGGGCGCGCGGGAGGCGGTCTTCGGGATCGAGGCCACGGATCTGCTGGTCTTCGCCCACGGATGGAACTCCGACCGGTCCACGGCGGTCCGGCTCTTCGACCGTTTCTACGCCCCCTTCGCGGATCTGGTGGGGACCGGGGTACGGCTGGGATACGTGGGGGTCGTGTGGCCCTCGATCCGTTTCTCGGACGAGCCCATCCCGGACTTCGACGGCCCCGGCGGGGCCGTCGGCGGGACGGTCGGCCGTGCCGTCGCGGCCGCCGTCGGCGGGACGGTCGGCGACGCGGTCAGCAGTGCGGCCGGGGCGGACGGCGAGCCGGGGGGCCTCCCGGCGCCGGGCCACGGGGCGGCCCTGGACCCGTCCACCCGGCAGGCGCTCGGCGCGTTCTGGCCGGGCCGGGCGGCGGAGCTGGACCGGATCGCCGAGCTGCTGGCGCAGCGTCCCGCGCGGGAAGCGGCGTTCGCCGAGTTCGGGGCGCTGGTCCGGGAACTGGCCGGGGTCGACGGAGTCGGCTCGGGCGACGACCTGGCGGCCGCCTTCGCCCCGCGCGAGGTCCCCGCCTTCCTCACGGAGGACGTCATCGAGGTGTGCCGGACCTTCACCGAAGCGCTGGCCCGCGCGGGCGCCGCGCAGCGTGAGGACGCCGCCGGGGGGTCCTGCGGGGGCTTCCCCGACGCCGGATTCTCGGTCGGCGGCGGGCTGCGGACGCTGTGGAGCGGCGCCAAGGAGGTGCTGCGCCAGGCGACGTACTACCAGATGAAGGCGCGGGCCGGGGTGGTCGGCGAGCACGGCCTCGGCCCGCTCCTGGCGGAGCTGTCCGGCCGCCGGCCCGCCCTGCGGGTCCACCTCGTCGGCCACAGCTTCGGCGGCCGGGTGGCGTCCTTCGCGCTGCGCGCGCTGCCGGGCGGGGCGCGGAACGTGAAGTCCCTGACGCTCCTCCAAGGAGCCTTCTCCCACTACGCGTTCGCCGACAGCCTGCCCCACGATCCCGGCCGCGGCGGCGCCCTGCGCGGACTGCACACCAGGGTCGACGGCCCGGTGTCGGCCTGCCACTCCCCCTACGACTCCTCCCTCAAGGTCTTCTATCCGCTGGCCTCCCGGATGGCCGGCGATTCGGCCGGTCTCCTCGGTTTCGACGAACGGTGGGGCGCGATCGGGCACGACGGGGTGCGGGGCGTGCCGGGAGCGCCGCGGCTGACCCTCGACGCGGCCCTGCGCGGCGGGCTGCCGGCGGCGGGCTGCGTCAGCGTGGACACGGGTTCCGTGGTCCGCCACGGCGGGCCACCCTCGGGGGCGCACAGCGACATCTGCCACGAGGAGCTGGCCCGGCTGGTGGTCGCCGCGGGGCGCATGGGGCGCTGACTTCCGGCCATGTGCCACCCGTACGCCTCGACCGCCCCCGCATGCGCCCACACCAGTCAGGGCATGTTGGGCACACGGGAGCAGATCGATGCGCGGTACGCGGTGCGCGGCGGAGGTGAAGGTGTGATGGCGGGTTTTCGGAGTCTGGCCCACCAGGTGCGCGATGCGCGCAACGACCGTGCCCTGCGGCGCCACTCGCTGCGCCGCTGCCTCGAGCGGTTCGCCCCCTACGGACACCGCGCGACCTGGTGGCACCTGTGCGACCGGCACGGGATCGGCCCGGAGGACCGGGCCGCCGACCCCTCGCGGCTGGTGGCCGCGCTGGAGGAACTGGAGGAGGCGCGGGCGGTCTGGCTGGAGTACGAGCGCCAGTTCGCGGACCGCCGGCGGCGGGAGAAGCACGACGGGCTGCGGCGGCCCGAGTGGGCCTGGGGCGGGAGCGGGGACGCGGTGGTGCGGTGCGCCGACCCGGGGATCCGGCCGCAGGGGGCGCTGGGCGAGGTGCTGCGGCGGCTGGTGGTGGCACTGGAGTCGGAGCCGGGGACGGTGTGTCCGGTCTGCGGGACGCGGGAGCTGCACTGGCCGACGGCGCCCGCGCCCGCGGCCGCGGTGTGGGCGTGGGACGGGCCGGTGTGCGCGGGCTGCGGGATCGTGGTGCCCAGACCGGCGCTCGCGGAGTCCTTGTCGGGCGGTCCCGGCCTGGCCGGGGCGGCGTGAGCCCCACCCGGTCTCCGAAGGCTCGGGGGGTGCCGCAGACGGGCCGGCCGGGCCCCTGCCGCCCGGGGCGCGCCGCTACAGCCGGGAGCCGGTGAGGCGGTCGCCGAAGACGTCGTCCGGGTTGGACAGCGCGCAGTTCTCCAGGGAGAGGCAGCCGCAGCCGATGCAGTCGGTCAAGTGGTCACGCAGCCGGCCCAGTTGTGCGATGCGGTGGTCGAGCTCGGCGCGCCAGCTGACGGAGAGGCGGGCCCAGTCCTCGCGGTTGGGGGTGCGGCCTTCGGGGAGCTGGGCGAGGGCGTCGCGGATGCTGGCGAGGGGGATCCCCACGCGCTGGGCGGCGCGCACGAAGGCCACGCGGCGCAGCGCGTCACGGCTGTAGCGCCGCTGGTTGCCGGTGGTGCGGCGGCTGGTGATCAGGCCCTTGGTCTCGTAGAAGTGCAGCGCGGAGACGGCCGCGCCGCTGCGCGCGGACAGCTGGCCGACGGTGAGCTCGTGGACGTTCTCGGGAATCTGCGGCACAGCGCCGAGCGTAGTCGGCCGGGCCGACATCGGTGGACGGGCCCGTCGTTGACAGATACATGCGGTGACCGCATGCTGGGCCCGCTGAGCAAGCGCTTATTAGCCAGGGAGAGGTACGGGCATGTCCGAGCCGAGGATCTTCACGTCCGCCGAGGAGCTGACCGCCGGGGTCGGCGATCCGCTCGGCCCGAGTGACTGGCTGGAGGTGGACCAGAAGCGGATCGACCTCTTCGCGGACGCCACCGGCGACCACCAGTGGATCCACGTGGACCCGGAGCGGGCCGCGAGCGGGCCCTTCGGTTCCACCATCGCGCACGGGTATCTCACGCTGTCGCTGCTGCCGAGCCTCGTGCCGCAGATCATGCGGGTCGAGGGCATGAAGATGGGCATCAACTACGGGGTCGACAAGGTGCGCTTCCCCGCGCCGGTGCCGGTCGGCTCGCGGCTGCGCGCGACCGCGCTGATCACGGAGGTCGTGGAGGCGGGCGGCGGCGTACAGGTGTCGGCGACCGTCACGGTCGAGCGCGAGGGCGCCGAGAAGCCGGTGTGCGTGGCGGAGTCGGTGTCCCGCTACTACTTCTGAGCGGCTCCCGGCCGGCTCCCGAACGGCTTCCGATCGACTTCCGAACGGCTTCCGCACGAATCCCGATCCGCTCCCGCGTCACTCCCGGGGGTCCGCGCCGGGGCGGGCCCCCACCATCCGGAGCGCGAGGTCGGCGTAGAGCGCGCCGACCTCGTCGGGTGTGCGGCGACCGTCCGTGCTGAACCAGCGGGCCACGTCGATGCAGAGCGAGAGGACGGCGAGGGTGGTGCCGGGGACGTCGGGGACGGCGAACTCGCCCGAGGCGACCCCTTCGGCGACGATGCGGCGGACGGCGGCGTCGCTCTGCCGCCGCAGCGCCACGATTTCGGAGCGGTGCTCCGGACCGAGAGCGTCGAGCTCGTACTGGACCACGCGCGCGGTGGTGTGATGGGCCGCGTGCCACCGAACGAAGGACCGTACGGCCTCGGTGAGCCGCTCGGCGGCGGTTCCCGGACCCGACGCGGCGGTGTCCAGGATCTCCAGGGCCTTGTCGTGGCCGATCCGGCTGATCCGGTGGAGCAGCTCTTCCTTGGTCTTGTAGTGGATGTAGAGCGCGGCCGGGCTCATGCCGGCCCGCCCGGCGATGTCACGCGTGGTGGTGGCGTGGTACCCGCGCTCCGCGAAGGCCTCGACTGCGGCGACGAGCAGCCGCCGCGCGGCGTCGGGAGTGACCTCCGACCACGGCTGATAGCCGCCGGCCGTCTCCTGCGCGCTGTCCATCGCCGTCTCACCCTCTTCGCGAACGCTGCCCCGTCGTGCCCCGGCGCGCTGATGCCCCGGCGGGAAGGGACAGCTTACCGGAGGGTGAGCAAGCGCTTAGGCCTTCTCGGCCGGTCCGGCTTCCGGACCGGTCCGCGCTCCGGGCCCGCTCCGCCCCTACGCGGCCGGGCCGCCGTGCGCCTTCGGCGCGTAGGGGTCGTACTCCGCCATCATCTTCTCCATCCGGGCCTGGTCGACGCGGCTGACGATCTGCGTGACCTCCTGCCGGTCGCGGACCACCTTGGCGAGGGTGAAGGCCGAGGTGGTGAGGTAGAGCACCGCGATGCCGAGGAAGGCGCGCACCCAGCCGTCGGCGTTCATGTTGTAGATCCCCAGGGCCACGGCGGCGATGGCGACGCCGAAGGAGGCGACGGCCTGGCCGTAGTAAGCCCCCGTGTTCTGCTGCTTGACCGGTGTCTCGTTCATGGGCACAGCGTGGCGCGGGGGCGGCATCCGTCACATCCGCGCTCGTACTCACGCACGTACTCAGCCCGCGTCGGCGCGCTGCGTCAGAAGGCCGAAACTCCCGTCCGGGCACGGCCGATGAGCAGCTTCTGGATCTGGCTGGTGCCCTCGTACAGGGTCATCACGCGGGCGTCGCGCAGTAGTTTGCCGGCCGGGTACTCGTCGACGTATCCGTAACCGCCGTGCACCTGGAGGGCGTTGCCCGCCGCGCGGACGGCGGCCTCGGAGGCGAAGAGCTTCGCCGTGGAGGATTCGGTGGCGAAGGGCAGGCCGCGGTCGATCAGGTCGGCGACCCGCCAGGTCAGCAGGCGCGCCGCGTCCACGTCGACGGAGATGTCCGCGATGAGCTCCTGGACCAGCTGGTGCCCGGCGATGGGCTTGCCGAACTGCTCGCGCTCGGCGGCGTAGGCGACGGCCGCGTCGAGCGCCGCCTGCGCGATGCCGACGCAGCCGGCGGCGACCGACATCCTGCCCTTGGCGAGGGCCGACATGGCGACGGAGAAGCCCTTGCCCTCGGGGCCGAGCATCGCGGAAGCGGGCACGCGGACGCCGTCGAGGGCGAGTTCGGCGGTGGCCTGGCCGCGCAGGCCGAGCTTGCCGTGGATCTCGCGGCGGGTCAGGCCGGGGGTTTCGGCCGGGACGAGGAAGGCGGAGATGCCGCGGTGACCGGGCGAGTCGTTGGTGCGGGCGAAGAGCAGGACGACGTCGGCCCAGGTCCCGTTGGTGATGAAGGTCTTGCCGCCGCTGATGACGTAGGCGTCCCCCTCGCGCACGGCGCGCGTGGTGAGGCTGCCGGCGTCGGAGCCGGTGCCGGGCTCGGTGAGGCCGAAGCAGCCGAGCGCGTCGCCCGCGCAGAGGCGGGGCAGCCAGGACCGTTTCTGCTCCTCGTCGCCCCAGGCGGCGATCGTCTTGGCGACCAGGCCGAGGGAGACCGAGACGATGCCGCGCACGGCGGAGTCCGCGCGGCCGAGCTCCTCGGTGACCAGGACGTAGGAGAGGTGGTCGCCGCCGGAGCCGCCGTACTCCTCGGGGACGGTCAGACCCAGGAAGCCGACGGCGCCGAGCTTCTTGACGATGGCCCGGTCCACGCTTTCGGCGCGGTCCCACCCGGCCGCGTACGGGGTGATCTCGCGCTCGGCGAACGCGCGGGCGAGGTCGCGGACGGCGGACTGCTCCGCACTGAGCTCCAGGTTCACCGGGCACCTCCGGTCGGCCGGCGCGGGATCAACGAGACGTTAACTAGCACCGGTAGTTTTTGGTGGGCAGGCCCTACTATGTGGCGCATGGCCAGACCGCGCAAGCCCCTCCTCAGCAGAGACCTCATCGTCGGGGCGGCGGGTGCGTTGGTCGACGCGGAGGGCCTGGAGGCCGTCTCCACCCGGCGACTGGCGGCGGCGCTCGGGGTCAGCGGGCCCTCCCTCTACAACCACTTCCGCACGAAGGACGAGATCCTGGACGCGGTCGCGGACGCGGTGAGCGCGCGGGTCGACTTGTCGATGTTCGAACCCGGAGACGGGCGGGAGTGGCGGACCGCACTGCACGACTGGGCACACTCGTACCGGGCCGCACTGTCCGACCATCCGAACATCGTGCCGGTGCTGGCCCGCGGCCCGGGCCGCCGGCCGGCCGGTCTGCGGGTCGCGGACGCCGTGTTCGGCGCGATGACCGCGGCGGGCTGGCCCGCGGCGCAGGCCACCCGGATCGGCGCGCTGATGCGGTACTTCATCCTGGGCTCGGCGGTGGGCTCCTTCGCCCGGGGCTTCGTGGACGACCGGACGGCGTACGACCCGTCGGACTATCCGCACCTGGGCCAGGCCCACCTACTGGCGGAGCGGCAGCAGGAGGTGGACGAGGGCGCCTTCGAAACCGGCCTGGCGGCTCTCCTGGACGGACTCGGCCTGCAGTACGAGGCGTTGCGGGGCGCCGGAGTTGCAGGCGCCGGGCCGAGGACCCCGGAGCTGAAGGCGCCGGAGGAGACCGTGTGACGGACGGCGATCCCGGTACCGTCGCGGGGGTCGGCGGGCGGGGGGGCGGACCGAAGCGGGACCAGGTCGGGGGCCGGACCCGGGTGTCGGCCGCCGGTCGCGGCGCGGCCGGCCGGGGTGGGGCCGGCCGGGGTGGGGCCGGCCGGGGTGGGGCCGGTGCCGCCGACGGGCGGGTCACCGTTGCCGGAGCGACCCGCGCCGCGGCTCGGGCGCTAGAAGACGATGAGCGAGCGGCCGCCCTTGCCCGCGAGCATCGCGTCGAAGGCGGCCGGGATGTCGTCGAGGGTGATGTGGTCGGTGACCAGGGCGCCGAGGTCGAGCCGGCCGGCCCGGACGTGGGCCGCGAGGACCGGCAGGTCGCGGGCCGGGTCGCTGTTGCCGTAGACGCAGCCGGTGAGGGTGCGGGCGAAGTGGAAGATCTCCAGCGCGTGGAACGTGACCTGCTGCTCCTTGCCGCCGATGCCGACGACCGTCGTACGGCCGCCGCGGCGGGTGGACTCCCAGGCGCCGCGGATGGTCTCGGCCCGGCCGACGCACTCCACGGCGACGTCCGCACCGTGCCCGCCGGTCAGCGCGCGGATCTCCTTGGCGGTGGTGTCGGAGGCGAGGACGAACTCCGTGGCCCCGGCCGCCCGGGCCAGTTCCTCCTTGGCCGGGGAGACGTCCACGGCCACGATCGGGCCCGCCGTGGCGATGCGGGCCGCCTGGAGCGCTGCGAGCCCCACGCCGCCGACACCGAAGACGGCCACCGATTCGCCCGGGCGGACCTGGGCGCTGTGGTGGACGGCTCCGTAGCCGGTGAGGACGGCGCAGCCGAGCAGGGCCGCCTCGGTGAGCGGAATCCCGGCGGGCGCGGGCAGTACGCAGTTGGCAGCGACGACCGTCTCCTCGGCAAAGGCGGCCACGTTCAGCCCGGGGTGCAGCTCGACTCCCCGGGCGTCGCGGGCGTAGACGTCCCCTACCCCGGCGAGGGCCTTGACGCAGAGCCAGACCTCGCCGATGGAACAGTGGTGGCACTTCCCGCAGGACGGGGCCCAGTTGAGCACCACCCCGTCGCCGGGCGCCACGTGGGTGACCCCGTCCCCGACCGCGAGGACCGTACCCGCGCCCTCGTGGCCGAGGACGGCGGGCACGGGGACCCGCATGGTGCCGTTGGTGAGGGAGAGATCCGAGTGGCAGACCCCGGCGGCGGCGAGCCGCACCCGGACCTGCCCGGGGCCGGGTGCGGGCAGCACGATGTCCCGGATCTCCAGCGGTGCTCCGACGGCGGGCAGGATGGCGGCGCGGACCATGGTCGTCGTCTCCGTGTGTGCGGGTGTACGGATGTCGGGTGTGCGGGATGCCCGGTGTGGCGGTGCGCGGTGTGGCGGTGCGCGGTGGGGCGGTGCCCGGTGTGGCGGTGCCCGGTGTGGCGGTGCCCGGTGTGGCGGTGCCGGCTCTGCGAGTTGCCCGGTGTGCGGGTGCCGGGCGTGCCGCGGTCGGGCGTGCGGGCTCAGAACTGCAGGGACTTGGTCTGCAGGTACTCGGCGAGGCCGTGCGGGCCCAGCTCGCGGCCGACGCCCGACTTCTTGTACCCGCCGAAGGGCGCGAGCGGGTTGAAGCGGCCGCCGTTGATGTCCACCTGGCCGGTGTCCATCCGGCGGGCGAAGGCCACCGCCGTCTCCTCGTCCGCCGCCCAGACCGCCCCGCCCAGTCCGTAGTCGGTGCCGTTCGCGATGGTCAAGGCCTCGTCCTGGTCCTCGTACGGGAGGATCGACAGCACCGGGCCGAAGATCTCCTCCTGCGCGATGGTCATCCCGGGGGTGACGTCGGCGAACACGGTCGGGGCGATGAAGTACCCCTGCTCGTGCGGCGCCTCCGTACCGCCCGCGACCAGGCGCGCGCCTTCCTCCACGCCCTTGGCGATGAAGCCGCGCACGCGGTCGCGCTGCTTGGCGTTGACGACCGGACCCAGGCGGGTGCCCGGGTCGCGGGGGTCACCGGAGGGGTACTTGGCGACGGCGGCGGCCGCGAGCGAGACCGCCTCCTCGTACGCGTCCCGGTGGACGAGCATCCGGGTGAGCGCGTTGCAGCTCTGGCCGGCGTTGTTCATCACGTGACCCACGCCTGCCGCGACGGCCTTGGCCAGGTCGGCTCCGGGCAGGATGACATTGGCCGATTTGCCGCCCAGTTCCAGGGCGACCCGCTTCACGGCGGCGCCGGCCGTGGCGCCGATCTGCTTGCCGACGGCGGTGGATCCGGTGAAGGAGACGAGGTCGACTCCCTCGTGCGCGGCCAGGGCCTGGCCGGCGACCGGGCCGGTGCCGGTCACCAGGTTGAAGACCCCGGCCGGGATCCCCGCCTCGTGCACGGCCTCGGCGAAGAGCTGCGCGGTCAGCGGAGTGTCCTCGGCGGGCTTGAGGACGAGCGTGCAGCCGGCGGCGAGAGCGGGTGCCACCTTGGCAACGATCTGGTGCAGCGGGTAGTTCCAGGGCGTGATCGCCCCGACGACGCCGACCGGTTCCAGCAGCACGGTGGAGTTGCCGATCCGCTCCTCGAAGGCGTACGAGGCCCCGAGCTCGGCGAACGAGGAGGCCACCGCGATCGGAGCCCCGACGTGCACCATCTCCGAGAAGCCCAGCGGGGAGCCGAGCTCGGCGGTGATCGTCTCCGCAATTTCGCCCTTGCGGGCGACGAGTACGTCGCGCAGGGCCCCGATCAGGGCCGCCCGCTCGGCCGGAGCGGTGGCCGCCCAGGACGGGAAGGCCGCGCGGGCCGCCCGTACGGCCGCGTCCACGTCCTCGTCCGTACCGGCCGGGACCGACGCGATGGGCTGCTCGTCGGCGGGGTTGACGACCTCGATGTGGCCGCGTCCGACGGCTGCCCGCCACTCGCCGCCGATGTACATCCCGTCGTGGGCCTTCATGGCATTCCTCCCGAGCACGCACGAGCGCGTGGACCTGTGGACCTGGCGTCTCCGACAGCCTACAAACTAGCGCCGGTAGTTTTGCGGGCGCCAGGGGCGGGCGGGGTCAGATGATGCCGAAAAGCATCCCTGCCCCGAGCACCACGAGGGAGGTCAGAGCCGCCCATTTCACGGTGAACCGGGTGTGGTCGCCGAACTCGACCTTGGCCATGCCGACGAGGACGTAGACGGCGGAACCAGCGGGCTCGACATGTGGAGGGCCTGCCCGACCAGGGAGGCGCGGGCGATCTCGAGCGGGGAGACCCCGTGGGCGGCGCCGGCCTCGGCGAGGACCGGCAGGACGCCGAAGTAGAAGCCGTCGTTCGACATGAAGTAGGTGAGCGGCAGGCTGAGCAGGCCGGTGACCAGCGCCATGTGCGGGCCCATGCCCTCGGGGATGGCTCCGACGAGCCAGTCGGCCATGTGCTTGACCATGCCGGTACCGGTGAGGACGCCGGTGAAGACGGCGGCCGCGAAGACCATGCCGGCGACGTTCAGGACATTGTCGGCATGGGCGGCGATGCGCGCCTTCTGGTCCGGCATGTGGGGGAAGTTGACGGTGAGGGCGAGGGCGGCGCCGAGGAGGAAGAGCACCGGGATCGGGAGCAGCTCCATGATCATGGCGGCGAGCAGGGCCACGGTGAGGCCGGCATTGAACCAGTAGAGGCGGGGCCGCAGGGTCGCACGGCGCGGGTCGAGGCCCTGGAAACCGTCCTCGTCGGGGGCGGCCGGGGACCCGGCACCGGCGCCCGTACCGGGGACGGGGGTTGCGCCCGTGCCGGGGGCCGAGTGGGAGGTGGGGGTGGCGGAGGCGGGGGTGGCGGAGGCGGAGGCGGGGGTGGAGGCGGAGGCGGGGGTGGAGGCGGGGGCAGCAGCCGACAGGGCGGAAGTCGCGGCCGACACGGACGACGCAGACGGCGCTGCCGATGCGGACGAGGTACGGGAGGAGCCCCCGTCGGCCTGGCCCGTGCCGGCGGCGACCAGGACGTCACCGGTCTCGCCGGCGGCCGTCCGGGCGTCAGAGGGGAGCGACAGCAGACCGAGGCGGCGACGCTCCTTGAGGCCGAGGGCGTAGGAGAGGACGAGGACGAACACCAGGCCCGCCGCGAGGGCGGGGATCATCGGGACGAAGATGTCGGCGGCGTCGAGTTTGAGGGCGGTGGCGGCGCGGGCCGTGGGGCCGCCCCAGGGAAGGGTGTTCATGACGCCGTTGGCGGTGGCCGCGACCCCCGTCATCACCACGAGGCTCATGCCGAGCCGCTTGTAGAGCGGGTACATCGCCGAGACGGTGATCATGAAGGTGGTCGAGCCGTCGCCGTCGAGCGAGACGATGGCGGCGAGGACCGCGGTGCCGACCACGACGCGCATCGGGTCGGCCTTGCAGAAGCGCAGGATGCCGCGTACGACCGGGTCGAAGAGACCTACGTCGATCATCACACCGAAGTAGACGATGGCGAACATGAGCATGGCGGCGGTCGGCGCGAGCTTGCCGACCCCGTCGATGACGTAGCCGCCGAGCTGCGCGCCCTGTCCGGCGAACACGCAGAAGAGCGCGGGGATGAGGACGAGCGCCGCGATGGGCGACATTTTCTTCAGCATGATCAGGACCAGGAAGGTCGCGATCATGGCGAAGCCGAGGAAGGTCAGCATGGGGGGAACCTAGGTGCCGCCTCCCGCGGCCAACAAGACGTCCGCACGTGAGCAATACGAGCAAAACCCCAGCTCAGGGCAAGGGCGTCAGTTCGACGGGGAACCCGTTGAGCACGGCCGTGCCAGAGAGCGGGTCGAGCCGGGTGCCGTCGAGGAGCTGATTGACGTTGGCTCCGGGCGTGGCGGAAGCCACCGAGAGGCGGGTCCCAGAGCGGTCGTGGCCCCAGCCGTGCGGGAGGCTGACGACCCCGGTACGGACGGAGTCGGTGACCTCGACCGGAACCTCCAGGCTTCCGCCGTCGGCGGTGACACGGGCGAGGCCGCCGTCGGTCAGTCCGAGCCGGGCGGCGTCGTCAGGGTGGACGTGCAGGGTGCAGCGGTTGGAACCTCCCGTGAGCGCCGGGACGTTGTGCAGCCAGCTGTTGTTGGACCGCAGGTGGCGGCGGCCCACGAGCACCAGGGCGGCGGGCCGGTCGGCGAGGGCCGCGCGCAGTCTGGGGAGTTCGGCCGCGATCGGGTCCGGCAGCAGCTCGATCCTGCCGCTGCGCGTCTTGAGCACACCCGGGAGCCGGGGCCGCAGCGGGCCCAGGTCGATTCCGTGCGGGTGCGCGAGCAACCGCTCCAGGCCGAGGCCCGGGCTCCTGCCCCCGGCCCCGGCCCCGGCCCCGGCCTCAGCGCGGGCGCGCGCACGGGCGTCGATGTCCGTGCCGGCATCGGCGTCAGTGGCGGCGTCGGCGGGCACGCCGAAGCGGTCGCCGTACGGCCCGGTCCGGAGCATCAGGTCGAGCCGGCGCTCGGGGCCGGTGGCGCCGGTGAGGAGACCGGCGAGGCGGGCCGGGTCCTGCCCGTGGAGCGGGGAGTACGGGTCGGCGGTCTCCCGGGCGAGGGTGGTCCGGATCGCGAGGTCGTCCACGGCGGCCGGCTCGGCTCCGTGCATGCCGGAGACCGCGAGGACGAGCCGCGCGTGGATCTCGCACTCGTCCATCCGCCCCTCCTCCAGCGGGACGGCGGGGGGCGAGTAGCGGACCTGGTTGTGGACGGCGAAGCCGTTGAAGGAGAAGTCGAAGTGGGCACTTTGCGAGGGCGGCGGCGGGGGCAGGACGACGTGGGCGTGGCGTGAGGTCTCGTTGAGGTACGGGTCGACGCTGATCATGAAGTCGAGCCCGGCCAGGGCCGCGTCGAGCCGCCGGCCGTCGGGGGCGGACAGCACGGGGTTCGCCGCGATCGAGACGAGAACGCGGATCCGCCCCTCCCCCGGGGTCTCGATCTCCTCCGCCAGGGCGGCCATGGGGAGTTCGGCCTTGGCCTCGGGGTGTCCGCTGACCCTGCTGTGCCAGCGGCCGAGGCCGAAGCCCTTGCCGGGACCGGCCGGCCGGGGTGCGCGGTCGGTCGCGGAGAGCGGGAAGAGGGCTCCGCCCGGCCGGTCGAGGTTGCCGGTCAGGACGTTCAGTACGTCGACCAGCCAGCTGGCCGGCGTGCCGTACTCGACGGTGCTGCTGCCGATCCGTCCGTAGACGGCGGCGGTGGGCGCGGCCGCGAGAGCGCGGGCGAGGTCACGGATCTCTTCGGCCGGGAGGTCGCAGGCGGGGGCGACGGCCTCAGGAGTGAAACTGGCGAGCGCTCCCGAGAGTTCCCCGAATCCCTCGGTGCGTTCGGCGAGTTCCCCGAGAGCGGTCAGCTTCTCCGCGATCAGCGTGTGGGCGAGGGCGGCGAGCAGCAGCGCGTCACTGCCGGGGCGCGGCGCGAGGTGGCGGTCGGCGAGCTGGGCGGTGCGGGTGCGACGGGGGTCCACGACGACGAGGGTGCCGCCGCGGGCGCGCAGCGCCTTGAGCCGGCCGGGGAAGTCGGGGGCGGTGCACAGGGAGCCGTTGGACTCGAGCGGGTTGGCGCCGAGGAGGAGCAGGAAGTCGGTGCGGTCGAGGTCCGGGACCGGGATGGCGAAGGGGTCGCCGAAGAGCAGGCCGCTGGAGACGTGCTTGGGCATCTGGTCGAGGGTGCTGGCGGTGAAGAGGTTGCGGGTCCCGAGCGCCTTGAGGAGCAGCGGCGGGTAGAGCTGGCCGGCCATGGTGTGGACGTTCGGGTTGCCGAGGACGACTCCGACCGACTGGGCCCCGTACTCCCGCGCGAGGGCGGGTACGGCCGCTGCGACGGCCTCGAAGGCCTCCTCCCAGGTGGCCTCCTCGAGCCGCCCGCCGCGCCGGACCAGTGGGCTGCGGAGCCGGTCGGGGTCGGCGTCGAGGGCCCCGAAGGCGGCGCCCTTGGGGCAGATGAAGCCGCGACTGAACACGTCTTCGCGGTCACCCCGGGCGCCGGTGACTTTGCTGCCTTCGATGGTGAGGGTGAGGCCGCAAGTGGCCTCACAGAGGGGGCAGATGCGCAGGGCGGTGCGGGGCATGGGCCCTCCAGGGCGGCAGGCTGGGGCACGGGCGCGCGGCCGTTCGGCACGCGGGGGCACCGAGCATACCGACCGGTAGGGAGGCTGGGGAGGGGTCTGCGGCACCGAACGGCGCGGCCGGGCTTTCGCGCGTGCGGACCGGGACCGGCAGACCACGTTTCGCGCGTGCCGGGCACATGCGCGGGGCCGGGATCACGGGCCGCCCGGCGTCAGTCCAGGACGCGCGCGAGGTAGGCGTGCATCATCGCGCGGGTCTCGGCGACGATGTCGGGATCGCCCGCGGCGTCGCTGCGGAAGGCCAGCTTGATCAGGGCGTCGGTGGCCTCCACCGCGACCAGGACGGCCCGCTGCAGGGCGGCGTCCGGGGTGAGGGCCAGGTGGACGCCGAGGAGCTCGGTGAGCCGCACGGCGACGAGGTGGTTGGGGTCGGAGGCCGGCCCCTCGGGCGGTGGCGCCGGGACCCCGAAGTCGACGAGCGCAAAACCGGGGACGCTGCGTTTCATGGCGAGGTACTCGTCCAGCACCGCGTCCACGACCGGCCGCCACTCCGCCCCGGGGAGATCGGCGAGCCGCTGTTCGATGCCGTCGGCGTAGTGGTCGAGATTGCGGTGGGCGAGGGCGATGGCCATGGCCCGCTTGTTGCCGAAGAACCGGTAGACCGAGCCGATGGGCACGCCGGCGCGCAGGGCGACGGCCCGGGTGCTGAGGTTCTCGTACCCGGTCTCGTCGAGGAGTTCGGCGCAGGCGTCGAGGATCCGGGCGAGCCGGTCGGCGCTGCGCTGCTGGATCGGCGTACGGCGCAGGGGATGGGCTGGGGGCACGGGGTCCATCATGCCGCTCCTGGACGTCCGGTTCTGCGGCGGTGTCGGTCCGGGTCCTGGGCGGATGCCTCAGTTCAGCAGGAGGCTGAGTCCGCCGACCGTGTACGTGATCATCAGCGCGAGCATCGGCAGCTGTCCGGCGACGGCTCTGGCGGGCGGGAAGAGGCGTACGGAGCGGTCGTGCGCGGCGATCACGCCGAGCACGTGGCCGGTGACGACGGCGACGACCTGGAGGGCCGCGAGGCCGCCCGGATCCAGTGGCGACAAGGGTTCGGGGGCGTTGTCAGTGCCCAGTGCCATGATGACTGTGCGTGGTCCTTCGACTACCAGGAGGGAGAAGTAGTGGGCGACGAGATAGCCGAGGGCGATCGGCACGAGTGAGTGCGCGAAGGCGGTCAGCGGGCCGGGGTGCGGGCCGCAGACGAGACGGGTGACCGCCGCGCAGAGGCAGTAGAGGGCGGCGACGAGGGCGATGGAACCGAGGAGTCCGAGGGTGGCCGTGGAGGTGCGGCCGAGGGGGGAGGTCTGGATCGCGTTGATCCACGAGGGGTTGTCGGAGAAGCCGTCATAGGCGGTGGATCCGAGCAGGACGCAGACGGTGGCGACGAGGCCGGGCCGCTCGGGCGTCGCGTCGAGTCCGTGGAAGGGGTTACGGAGGACGAGGCGGCCGTCGCTGCGGCGGCCGAGGGGGGAGAGGGCGGCCAGGAGGGCGGAATACGCCTCGAAGGCGTCTCCGACGGCGAACCAGCGCTCGCCGAAGCGGGCGGCGAACAACAGCTGGACGGCGGCGTAGCCGGTCAAGGCGATCAGGAGGGCGGTGGTGGATGCGGGATCGGGAGAGACGAGTTCGAGCCAGGTGAAGGCGAACAGCCCGGCGGCCGCCGGCCATTGTCCGAGCCGGACGGGGAGGGGCCGGGCCACCGGGTGCCCGGGCCGGGAGAGCAGGCGGTGCACGGCACGGAGCGGGCTGAGGAGGCGCCAGGCGGGGCCGAAGAGGAGGGAGACGGGAACGAGGCCGACCCAGAGGAGTACGTAGACGGCGCCGGGAGCGGGGTTCCGGGCGGGGTCGTCGGGACCGAGGAGGAGGTACAGGAGGACGGCGAGGGCGGTCGCGAGGCCGAGCCCGCGCAGGGTGGTGCGGGTGGCCGGCGCGTCGGCCGCCCGCTGGAACCCCGCGGGCAGGGCGATGCCGGAGCGGTCGCCGCGGAAGCGGGAGGCGGACCAGAGGAGGGCGAGTGCGAGGAAGGAGACGAAGAGCGCGGTGAAGGCGCCGGCGAAGGCGTAGAAGGGAGAGACGGGCAGATCGTGCTGGGACCCGATGCCGTGCGCCAGCACGGTGAGCGGATCGGCCGGGTGTTGGACCACGCCCTGGCCGTAGCCGCCGCCGGACGGCACGGGCACGAGGGCCCCCGGCGCGGGCGCCACCGGCCACACCGATGGCGCCGCCGCCGTCGCCGCTACGGCCGGGGTCACCACGGGGCACCACCCGGGGCCGCAGCCCGGGCCGGAGGCACCAGCGGGCGTCGGGCCCGGTGGAGACCCGGGCCCGCATTCGGCTTCAGGCGCGAGGCCGGGTTCGGGCTCGGGCTCGGGTTCGGGTTCGGGTTCAGGCGCGAGCCTGGGCCCGGGCACACGTTCCGGTTCGGGCGCGGGTCCCGCCCCGGGCACAGGCCTGACTCCCGGCTCAGCCCCGGGCCCGGGATCGGACGCGAGCCCGGGCCCGGGCACCGACTCTCGGGTGGAGACGGGATCGGACGCGAAGCCCGAGCCGGGCCCGGGTCACGCGCCGGGCCACCGGCCGGGCCCATGGCCGGGCCCGGCCGGGTGGGCTTCGGCGGGTGTCGGTGCGGGGGCGTCACCGGACGAGGAGTTGGGTCAGGACGAGGTCGGACGCGTGGGTCTCGACCTCGAAGAGGCCCGTGCGGTCGGCCGTCAGGACCAGGGTGGCCTCCTGGCCTGCCGGCAGGGCGAGTTCCTTGTCGAAGCCGTGGACGTGCAGGGTGTCCGCGCGGTCGCTGGTGACGTGCAGGGCGACGCGTTCACCGCGCGCCACCTCGACGCGGCCCGGGGCGGGGGTGACCTTGCCGTCCCGGACGGTGATGGTGACCGTCCGGTCGGCCTGCGCCGCCTCCGGCGACGGCGACGTGGACGGCGGCGTGGAGGCGTGGGTGTGGCCGGTCTGGCCGGGGGTGGCGGTGAGCTGGAGGGTGCCCTCGACCGGTTTGCCGGAGACGGCCCAGGCGGTGTGGTCGTCCGCGTAGAGACGGACGGTCAGGGTGTGCGCGCCCTCGGGCACTTGCGCGGCCGGCAGGTGGAACCAAGGGCCGTACACGCGGGCCAGTTTGCGGCCGTCCAGTTCCAGGTGCGCGTGCCCGGCGCCCCGGAGGGCGGCGCCACCGGTGCTGTCGGGGGTGAACCGGAAGTTCTTCACCGCCAGCTGGAGGTTCCAGCCGTCCTCGGAGTCCGGCCGGGCGGTGAGCTGGACCTCCGGTGCGCCCTCGGCCGGGACCTCGCGGAGCCGGTGGCCGGCGCCGTCGTCGGTGGTGAGCAGGGTGCCCGCGTTCCCGGAGGCCTGTTCGTGGCTGGTGCCGGGCTTGTGGTGGGTGGTGGCCCTCCCGCCGCAGCCGGCCACCGCACCGCCGGCCAGGAGTAGGGCCAGGGCGAGCAGTGCGGCGGTCCGGACTGCCCGCCGGGGCCGGCGCGGCAGGCCGGTCGGGCCGCAGGCGTCGCAGCGGACCCGGCTCCCGGGTCGGTCGGTCTCGTAGACGGTCACGGTCGCTCCCCGCCGGCCGACCCGGCCTCCGGCTCCCTGGCGGACTCGGACTCGGACTCCGCGCCCGCGCCCGAGGACCGGTCCGGCCCCGCCGGGACGGGGACGCGGTCGCCCGCCTCGTCGCCGTCCGGCCCCGCCGGGCGGGCGGGCGCGGCGCCCCGCGGGCCCGGCCGGGCTGCGGCGATGACGGCCCACAGGGTCCAGAGCACAGCGGCGAGGGCCCGTATCCAGGCGGGGCTGAGGGGGATCCAGGGGATCATCAGGACGCCCTTGTCGAAGGCGTCGAGGAGGGTGAGCGCGGCGAGGAGCAGGGTGAGGCGGGCCAGCCAGGGGCGGTCCGGCCGCAGGGCGACGCCGATGCCGCCCCACCACAGGCCGAGGCAGAGCAGCGCCAGGGCGGGAACGAAGCCCGCGACCAGCCCCATGGTGGAACCGGCCACGTCCAGGACCAGCCCGACGAGGCCGAGGAGGGTGGCTGCCGTGGCCAGCCGGGAGGTGCGCAGGCGGCGCCACCACAGGAGGCCGCCGACCAGGAGCAGGACCGCGGCGACGGCGAGGGCGATCTGCGTCTCCACCCGCTGGAGGCCCCGGGCCCCGTACCAGTCGCAGCCGGACGGGAGTTTGCGGGCCTGGGCGCTGTAGTCGGCGCAAACGAGGAGTTGGGCGAGCTTGACCGGCTCGCCGGCCAGCCGGGCGGAGCCGCCGGAGAGGGAGCCGCGGCGCTCACCGCACTCCGGGAGCGTGCCCGGGGTGGAGCCGTCGGGCCCCTGCTGCCAGCAGTTGCCGCGGCCCTGGCCGTCCCACCACACGTCCATGCCGTTGGGGCGGGAGGCGCCGGACTTGTCCTTGCCGAGGATGTTGCCGGCGTAGCGGTTGTGGTGGGAGGTGTCCGTCTGCTTGGACCACTTCTCCTCGCCGCGGATGAAGGCCGGCACGGCCGAGAGGAAGAAGCCCGCGCGCTGGTGCCCGTACACCCAGTTGTTCTCGTAGAGGTTCCAGTTGCCGCCCGCGGTGATGATGCCGGTGCCGGGGGGCATGGAGATCTGCGGGCAGACCGTTCCCTGTTCGTAGCCGCGCTCGATCGGCGGCTTGGCGCAGGTGCCGTCGGCGACGAAGTGGTAGTAGTCGGCGTTGTTGTCGTGGATCAGGTTCCGCTCGAAGTGGGCGTGGTTCTGCGGGAGTCCGGGGTGTCCCGGGAAGGCGCTGTCCATCGAGGCGCCGCCCATGTTCTGGTCGAACTCGTTGTCGTGCACCCATACCGAGTCGCCCGCGGTGCCGGAGTAGCCGACCATGTTGTGGTGGCTGCGGCAGCCGGTGATCTCGATGGAGTAGCGGGGGACGTCGTAGCCGCGGCCGTCGTTGATGTCGGAGGCGCTTCCGGGGTAGATGCCGGAGTCCCCGTTGCCGTACGACTCGCAGTTCTTGTACAGGCCGTGGTCGCTGGCGAAGGTCAGGAAGCCGTACTCGTCGTTCCAGCGGGTCAGGACGTCGTCGATGACGAAGCCGTCGCCCGCGAGCACGTACAGCGAGTTGAAGGTCGTGCGCTGCGCGGTGAAGTTGCGGAAGTAGATGCCGTTGGACTTGTCGGCGCGGATGGCGTTCAGCTTCTGGTACTTGGCGTCGATGACCACGTCCTGCCGCGAGGCGCCGGTGCCCTCGATCTGCAGGTCGGTCTTGCCGAGGATGGCGACGAGGTTCTGGTTGTGGCGGCAGGCCACCTGCTGCTCGTAGGTCAGGATCTGGTAGCCGAGCGAGGAGTTGGGCGCCGTGAGCGAGGCGCACTCCCCCGTCGGCTTGGGCAGCGAGGGCTCCTCCTCGTAGAGGCCGGGGAGGATCGCGATGTTCATGCCCGGACGGTCGACGGCGTCGACGGCGGCCTGGAGGTCGCGGTAGCCGCTCGTCTCGCAGCGCTCGTAGAGGGCGAGGTTGCGCTGCTTGAGCGCGTCGGGGAAGGCGGATATCCGGCGCTCGAAGGCGGGCCGGTCCGTCTTGCAGACGACGAGGTCCGGCTCGCCCTCGCGGTACTGGGGCACCGAGCCGGTGCCGTCGGGCAGCTCGATGGGGCGCTCTTCGTGCGCGTTCGCGACGGGCGCGGCGGCGAAGAGGGACAGAAGGGCTAGGAGGGCGGCCAGGAGCGCCGCCGGTACAGCAGGGAACCTGCGGGTCCACGACATGCGCGTGAGAGTAGAGCATTGTTCATCTTTTGGGATCCCCTCCCGCGCGAAGCGGCTCGGCCGGAGCGGCTCGACGCCCCGAAGCCGCCGTCCGGGCCGTGACAACCCGTCCCATACCGGCCGTTCGCGCGGATCGGGAAGTCGAACCGACCGGACGAACCGCCGCGCGCCGTTCCGGGCGGCCGGATTCCCCTCGGCCCGCACCGGCGTCCGCTTCGTCGCGGCCCGTCCGGCGGCGCGCGCCACGGATGGCCGCGCGGGGCCTGCGGGGAGGGCGGGCCCTGGCGGGGCGGCAGCAGGGCCGCGGAGGCCGGCCCGTCCGTCCGGCCGGGGCGGCCAGGGCGACGTCGCCGTCACGGGCGAAGCCCCGGCACACCACGGCGGCGGGGCCGCGACGCC
>NZ_JBEXOV010000090.1:0-29360 GCF_040611715.1 Streptomyces sp. NPDC006544
TGAGTTCTCAAGGAACGGACGCTTCCTTCGTACTCACCCTCTCGGGCTTTCCTCCGGGCGCTTCCTTCGTTCTTGTGTCTCCGACTCTATCAGACTCTTTCGTGTCCGATTCCCAGTCAGTGGGTTTCGCTTTTCAGGTTTTCGCTTTCGCGTTTCCCTTTCCGGCGATTCCAACTCTACCAGATCATTTCCGCGCTCTGCTTCTCGAAAGCCGCAGTGCTCGGATTTGAATTGGACGGCCATTGGAGAGCCATTCCCTTTCGGGCGAGCCAGACTTTATCAGGTTTCCCTGCTCTGGAATCCCACCCGCCCGCATCGATCCGTCCGGGCACACATGTGTGCCGGGGTCTCGTGCGGGGTGGAGACGTAAACTTACTGGAGCGGGGCCCCCGGACGCAAATCCGGTTGCCCCGCTCCAGTGAGGTCGCTACGTACGCCGAGGTCAGACCTCGACGACGACCGGGAGGATCATCGGGCGGCGGCGGTAGCCGTCCGAGACCCACTTGCCCATCGTCCGGCGGATGAGCTGCTGGATCTGGTGCGGCTCGGCCACACCGTCGGCCGCCGCGCGGGCGATGGCTTCCTCGATCTTCGGCAGGACGGCGTTGAAGGCGGCGTCGTCGATGCCGGAGCCGCGGGCCTGGATGTTCGGGCCGCTGACGACCTTGCCCGTGGTGCTGTCCACCACGACGTAGACCGAGACGATGCCCTCTTCGCCGAGGATCCGGCGGTCCTTGAGGTGGACCTCGGTGACGTCGCCGACGGAGAGGCCGTCCACGTAGACGTAGCCCGCCTGGACCTTGCCGGAGATCCGCGCCTTGCCGTCGATGAGGTCGACGACCACGCCGTCCTCGGCGATGACGATGCGGTCCTTCGGGACACCCGTCAGGGCGCCGAGCTCGGCGTTGGCGCGCAGGTGGCGCCATTCGCCGTGGACCGGCATCAGGTTCCGCGGCTTGCAGATGTTGTAGAAGTACAGCAGCTCGCCGGCGGAGGCGTGGCCCGAGACGTGCACCTTGGCGTTGCCCTTGTGCACGACGTTGGCGCCCCAGCGCGTCAGGCCGTTGATCACGCGGTAGACCGCGTTCTCGTTGCCCGGGATCAGGGACGACGCCAGGATCACGGTGTCGCCGGGGACGATCCGGATCTGGTGGTCGCGGTTCGCCATGCGGGACAGGGCCGCCATCGGCTCGCCCTGGGAACCCGTGCAGACCAGGACGACCTCGTGGGCCGGCAGGTCGTCGAGGGTCTTGACGTCCACGACGAGGCCCGGCGCCACCTTCAGGTAGCCCAGGTCACGGGCGATGCCCATGTTGCGGACCATCGAGCGGCCGACGAAGGCGACCCGGCGGCCGTACTCGTGGGCGGCGTCGAGGATCTGCTGGATGCGGTGCACGTGGCTCGCGAAGCTCGCCACGATGATCCGGTTGTTGGCGTTCGCGAAAACCGTGCGCAGGACGTTCGAGATCTCGCGCTCGGGCGGGACGAAGCCCGGGACCTCGGCGTTCGTCGAGTCCGAGAGGAGGAGGTCGATGCCCTCTTCGCTCAGGCGCGCGAAGGCGTGCAGGTCGGTGAGGCGGTTGTCCAGCGGGAGCTGGTCCATCTTGAAGTCACCGGTGCACACGACCATGCCGGCACCGGTGCGGATGGCCACGGCCAGGGCGTCCGGGATGGAGTGGTTGACGGCGATGAACTCGCAGTCGAAGGGGCCGAGGTTCTCGCGCTCGCCTTCCTTCACCTCGAGGGTGTAGGGGCGGATGCGGTGCTCCTGGAGCTTCGCCTCGATGAGGGCCAGCGTCAGCTTGGAGCCGATCAGCGGGATGTCCGGCTTCTCCCGGAGGAGGTAGGGAACGGCGCCGATGTGGTCCTCGTGACCGTGCGTGAGGACGATGCCCTCGATGTCGTCGAGGCGATCCCGGATGGACGAGAAGTCCGGCAGGATCAGGTCGATGCCCGGCTGCTCCTCCTCGGGGAAGAGGACGCCGCAGTCGACGATCAGCAGACGGCCGTCGAACTCGAAGACGGTCATGTTGCGGCCGATCTCACCGAGACCGCCCAGCGGGGTGACCCGAAGGCCGCCCTTGGGGAGCTTCGGCGGCGGACCGAGTTCAGGATGCGGATGGCTCAAAAGGTTCTCCTTCACCACGCGTGCCACGTGTCGTCGAGGGACGTGGCGGGCGTGTCATTCGTGCACTAGCTGTTGTCTTGTCGTGGTGTCGCTTGTTCAGTTGTGAAGTCTGGTGTCAGAGCTGTACCCCGCCGGCGGCAAGATCGATCTTGAGCTGGGCGGTCTCTTCGGCGGTCAGCTCGACCAGCGGGAGCCGCAGCGGGCCCGCCGGCCGGCCCTGCAGGTTCAACGCGCCCTTGGTGGTGATCACACCCTGCGTGCGGAACATGCCGGTGAAGACGGGGAGCAGCTTCTGGTGGATCTCGGTGGCCTTCTGGACGTCGCCGCCCAGGTGGGCCTCGAGCATCGCGCGGAGCTCGGGGGTGACCACGTGGCCGACCACGGAGACGAAGCCGACCGCGCCGACCGACAGGAGCGGCAGGTTCAGCATGTCGTCACCGGAGTACCAGGCCAGGCCGCTCTGCGCAATCGCCCAGCTGGCGCGGCCGAGGTCGCCCTTGGCGTCCTTGTTGGCAACGATACGGGGATGCTCGGCGAGCCGGACCAGGGTTTCGGTGTTGATCGGGACACCGCTGCGGCCGGGGATGTCGTAGAGCATGACCGGGAGCTCGGTGGCGTCCGCGATCGCCGTGAAGTGCCGGAAGAGGCCCTCCTGCGGCGGCTTGCTGTAGTACGGGGTGACCGCGAGCAGGCCGTGGGCGCCGGTGCGCTCGGCCTGGCGGGCGAGCTCGAGCGTGTGGCGGGTGTCGTTGGTCCCGATGCCGGCGACCACGTGGGCCCGGTCCCCGACGGCTTCGAGGACGGCTCGTACGAGGTCGTTCTTCTCCGCGTCGGTGGTGGTCGGGGACTCACCGGTGGTGCCGTTGATGATCAGGCCGTCGTTGCCTGCGTCCACCAAGTGGACGGCGAGCCGTTGCGCGCCGTCGAGGTCAAGTGCGCCATCCGCCGTGAACGGCGTGATCATGGCGGTGAGGACCCGCCCGAAGGGGGTCTGCGGAGTCGAGATCGGAGCCATGGGTAACACGCTACTCGCTGCCACGCTCGCGGTGTCCCCTCGGGGGACGTGATGAGGGTGTTGGAGCCCGGCACTGCCTGCTCGGGGGTTCAAGCAGTGCCGGGTCCGTTTGATCAGCCTAGATGAACTTTACGAAACGCCGCAATACGGACACTTTGGACTTGACTCGTACATCTGTACGGAACGAGCTGTTCCGCCATCCCCCGGCACCGCGGCCGTTGCCGGGGAAGACGCGCACGTGAGAGCGCTGAGCGGTACCGGGCCCGCCCGGCGCCGCTCGGGCGTCCGCCCGGCCGCCGGGGGTGTGCCCCGAAGAGAAAAGCCCGGTCGGCAGGACCGAACGGGCAGCCTCGCGGGCCGCGCCCGCGGGGCGTCTCCTCGGCCGCCTCGTGGTCGTCCGATCTGACGCGCTGCCATGAAAATTGGTCAATGTCCGCAATTGCGGCACCGATCGGGGCTCCCGCACGTCCTACATAGTGGAACGTCCACCCATCCGCCCCGCCGTCCCAGGGCCCCGACCGTGAGGAGTGTCGCTCATGTTCCGCCGGCGCGAACCCGTCCCGTTTGCCTTCGTCGCCGAGGCCGACCGATTCCGCAGTAACGTCACTCCGCCGCCGCGCGAGAGTCTGAGCAAGACGCAGATCGCCGCCCGTAGTCTGGTCGGACTGACCGTGGTCGCAGGGCTCGTGGGCTCCCTTCTCTTCGGCATGCCCGCGCTGCGGCCGAGCGAGGCGCCGGCGAAGTCGCAGCAGTCGGAGGCGTCCGAGGGGCGGTAGCCTCACGGGCACAGTCCAACCGAACGTGCATGTGAGTGAGGTCCTGCCGTGCCCCTGCCCTTCCTGACGGCCGACGGCGCATTCGACGCGCACGACAACGGGGAGACGCTCCCCTACGAGGATCCCGACCGCTGGCGCCGCCCCTACCGCCCGGGGCCCTGGCGGGTCGCCATCGCCGCCCTGCTGCTCCTGCTGGGCGCGTTCATGCTCTTCGCCACGGTGATCATCGTCGCCGCGGGCACCTGGGCCGGCGCCCTGGGCGGCCTGACCGCCTCGCTCGCCGTGGTCGGCACGGCCCTGCGGCTGCTGCGCGCGGGGGTCTGGGTGAGCCCCATGGGGCTGCGCCGGGTCGGGTTCTTCGGGACCCGCTCGATCCCCTGGAGCCAGGTCACCGAGGTCCGCACCGTGCAGCAGCCCGTGCGGTGGCTCGGGCTGCCGAGGACCGTCCAGGGCCAGGCCCTGACGGTGGCCGCTCGCGGCGATGTGGCGCTGCCCGTGCTGCTGACCGACCACAGCGCCGACTTCCTGTCGCGGACCGAGGCCTTCGAGCGGGCCGCCGACTCGGTCGAGGCGTGGGCCGACGAGTACCGGGCCGTGCCCGTCTGATCCGGCGTCACGCGCGGTCCGTCCCGCGCGCGCGACACGCGAAAGCCGTACAGGACCGGGTCCTGTACGGCTTTCGCGTCGACGCGGTCCGTCGGCGCGCCGCGTCGCTACGGTGCCTCGTGCAGGGCGATCGCCCGCTGCATGGCCTTGCGCGCCCGCGGGGTGTCGCGGGCGTCGCGGTAGGCCACCGCGAGGCGGAACCAGCTGCGCCAGTCCCCCGGGGCGTCCTCCGTCTCGGCCTTGCGGCGCGCGAAGACCTCGTCGGCGGAGTCCCGCAGGATCCGGCCGTACTTGTCCCGCTCCAGCTCGTCCACGGGCAGTGCGCCCTCGGCCTCCAGCTGGGTCGCCAGCTGGTTGGCCCGGGTGACGAACCGGGTGTTCTGCCAGAGGAACCAGACGCCGATGACCGGCAGGATCAGCACCGCCACCCCGAAGGTGACGGTGAGCCAGGTCCCGTGCCGGATCAGCATCAGGCCCCGCGTGCCGGCCAGGACGAAGTACACGACCAGGACGGCGGCCGTGATGAAGTAGGCGATCTTCGCGCGCATGGTTCCGCTGTCCGCCCCTCAGCCGAGTTCGAGGAAGTTTTCCAGGCCGAACGTCAGGCCCGGGGTCTGCGTCACGCGGCGCGCGCCGAGCAGGATGCCCGGCATGAAGCTGCTGTGGTGCAGGGAGTCGTGTCGGATGGTCAGGGTCTCGCCCTCGCTGCCGAGGAGCACCTCCTGGTGGGCCAGGAGGCCGCGCAGGCGGATCGCGTGCACCGGGACGCCGTCCACGTCGGCGCCGCGCGCGCCGTCCAGGGCGGTGGCGGTGGCGTCGGGCTGCGCGCCGAGGCCCGCCTCGGCGCGGGCGGCGGCGATGAGCTGCGCCGTACGGGTGGCCGTGCCGGAGGGGGCGTCGACCTTGCGGGGGTGGTGCAGCTCGACGACCTCGACGGACTCGAAGTACCGGGCGGCCTGCGCGGCGAACTTCATGGTGAGGACCGCGCCGATGGAGAAGTTCGGGGCGATGAGCACACCCGTCGCCGGTGAAGCGGCGAGCCAGGTGTTCAGCTGTGCGAGGCGGTCCTCGGTCCAGCCGGTGGTACCGACCACTCCGTGGATGCCGTGGCGGACGAGGAAGTCGAGGTTCTCCATCACCGAGTCCGGGGTGGTCAGCTCGACGGCGACCTGGGCGCCGGCCTCGGCCAGCGCCTCCAGCTTGTCGCCGCGCCCGAGGGCGGCCACCAGTTCCATGTCCTCGGCGGCCTCGACGGCCTTGACCGCCTCGGAGCCGATGCGGCCCCGGGCGCCGAGGACTGCCACGCGCAGCTTGCTCATTTCACGTCCCTCAGTGTTCACAGACTTCGGACCAACGTACGGAACTAGGCGACCGCTTCGTCGAGGCGGGCCGCCTGCTTCTCCTTGAGCGGGCCGATCACCGCGAGCGAGGGGCGCTGGGCCAGGACGTCCTGGGCCACCGCGCGCACGTCGTCCGGGGTGACGGCGGCGATCCGGGCCAGCATGTCGTCGACCGACATCTGATCGCCCCAGCACAGTTCGCTCTTGCCGATGCGGTTCATGATCGCGCCGGTGTCCTCCAGGCCGAGGACGGTGGATCCGGACAGCTGGCCGATGGCCCGCCGGATCTCCTCGTCGGTGAGCCCGTCGGCGGCGACCTTGTCGAGCTCGTCCCGGCAGATCCGCAGTACGTCGTGGACCTGGCTCGGGCGGCAGCCCGCGTAGACGCCGAAGAGGCCGGTGTCGGCGAAGCCCGAGGTGTACGAGTACACGCTGTAGGCCAGGCCGCGCTTCTCGCGGACCTCCTGGAAGAGGCGCGAGGACATGCCTCCGCCGAGTGCGGTGTTCAGCACGCCCAGCGCCCAGCGGCGCTCGTCGGTGCGGGCCAGGCCCGGCATACCGAGGACCACGTGGGCCTGCTCGGTCTTGCGGTTGACCAGCTCGACGCGGCCGGAGGTGCGGATCCGCTTGGTGCCGGAGCGCGGGCCGGTCGGCTCGGCGTCCGTGCGGGTCAGCGCGCCGGCCTTCTCGAAGGCCGCGCGGACCTGGCGTACGACCTTGTTGTGGTCGACGTTGCCCGCGGCGGCCACGACCAGGTGGGTCGGGTCGTAGTGCTTCTTGTAGAAGCGGCGGATCCGGTCGGCGGTGAGCGCGTTGATCGTGTCGACCGTGCCGAGGACGGGGCGCCCGAGCGGGGTGTCCCCGTACATGGTCTGGGCGAACAGGTCGTGGACCACGTCGCCCGGGTCGTCCTCGGTCATCGCGATCTCTTCGAGGATGACTCCGCGCTCGGCGTCGACATCGGATTCGAGGATGAGCGAGCCGGTGAGCATGTCGCACACGACGTCGATCGCCAGCGGCAGGTCGGTGTCGAGCACCCGCGCGTAATAGCAGGTGTACTCCTTCGCCGTGAAGGCGTTCATCTCGCCGCCGACCGCGTCGATCGCGGACGAGATGTCGAGGGCGCTGCGCTTCTCGGTGCCCTTGAAGAGGAGGTGCTCCAGGTAGTGCGTGGCGCCGTTCAGTGAAGGCGTCTCGTCCCTGGAGCCGACGTTGGCCCAGATGCCGAACGTGGCGGAGCGGACGGACGGCAGCGTCTCGGTGACGACGCGCAGTCCACCGGGGAGGACCGTGCGCCGGACGGTGCCGATGCCGTTCGTGCCCTTGAGCAGTGTTTGGGTACGGGCGACGGCCCGCCCCTCGGAAGAGGGGCGGGCCGTCACACGCGAACTACGCGACGTCACTTGTCGGAGTCGTCCTTGTCAGCGTCATTGTCGGCGTCACCAGCAGTTTCGCCGTCGATCACGGGGACCAGCGAGAGCTTGCCGCGGGAATCGATCTCGGCGATCTCGACCTGGACCTTGGTACCGACCGCGAGCACGTCCTCGACGTTCTCCACGCGCTTGCCACCGGCGAGCTTGCGGATCTGCGAGATGTGCAGCAGACCGTCCTTGCCGGGCATGAGGGAGACGAAGGCACCGAAGGTGGTGGTCTTGACGACCGTACCCAGGTAGCGCTCGCCGACCTCCGGCATGGTCGGGTTGGCGATCTGGTTGATCGTGGCACGGGCGGCCTCGGCGGCCGGGCCGTCGGAGGCACCGATGTAGATGGTGCCGTCGTCCTCGATCGTGATCTCGGCGCCGGTGTCCTCCTGGATCTGGTTGATCATCTTGCCCTTGGGGCCGATGACCTCACCGATCTTGTCCACCGGGATCTTGACGGTGATGATCCGCGGGGCGAACGGGGACATGGCGTCCGGCGTGTCGATCGCTTCCATCATCACGTCGAGGATGTGGAGGCGGGCGTCGCGGGCCTGCTTGAGGGCGGCGGCCAGAACCGAGGCCGGGATGCCGTCGAGCTTGGTGTCCAGCTGGAGCGCGGTGACGAACTCCTTGGTGCCGGCGACCTTGAAGTCCATGTCGCCGAAGGCGTCCTCCGCACCGAGGATGTCGGTGAGGGCGACGTAGTGGGTCTTGCCGTCGATCTCCTGGGAGATCAGACCCATGGCGATGCCGGCGACGGGGGCCTTGAGGGGCACACCGGCGTTCAGCAGCGACATGGTGGAGGCGCAGACCGAGCCCATGGACGTCGAACCGTTGGAGCCGAGGGCCTCGGACACCTGACGGATCGCGTAGGGGAACTCCTCGCGCGTCGGGAGGACCGGCACGATCGCGCGCTCGGCGAGCGCGCCGTGGCCGATCTCGCGGCGCTTCGGCGAACCGACGCGGCCGGTCTCGCCGACCGAGTACGGCGGGAAGTTGTAGTTGTGCATGTAGCGCTTGCGGGTCACCGGGGAGAGGGTGTCCAGCTGCTGCTCCATGCGGAGCATGTTCAGGGTGGTGACGCCCAGGATCTGGGTCTCGCCACGCTCGAACAGCGCCGAGCCGTGCACGCGCGGGATGGCCTCGACCTCGGCGGCGAGGGTACGGATGTCCGTGAGCCCGCGGCCGTCGATGCGGACCTTGTCCTTGATGACGCGCTCGCGGACCAGGGCCTTGGTGAGGCTGCGGTACGCGCCCGAGATCTCCTTCTCGCGGCCTTCGAAGGCCGGGAGGAGCTTCGCGGCGGCGATCTCCTTGATGCGGTCCAGCTCGGCCTCGCGGTCCTGCTTGCCCGCGATGGTCAGCGCCTTGGTCAGGTCGCCCTTGACCGCGGCCGAGAGGGCCTCGTAGACGTCGTCCTGGTAGTCCAGGAAGACCGGGAACTCGCCGGTGGGCTTGGCGGCCTTCGACGCGAGGTCGGCCTGGGCCTTGCAGAGGGCCTTGATGAAGGGCTTCGAGGCGTCGAGACCGGCGGCCACGACCTCCTCGGTCGGCGCCTCGGCGCCGCCCTTGACCAGGGTGATGGTCTTCTCGGTGGCCTCGGCCTCGACCATCATGATCGCGACGTCGCCGTCGTCCAGGACGCGGCCCGCGACGACCATGTCGAAGACGGCGTCCTCGAGCTCGGTGTGCGTCGGGAAGGCGACCCACTGGCCGCGGATCAGCGCGACGCGGACGCCGCCGATCGGGCCGGAGAAGGGCAGGCCGGCCAGCTGGGTGGACGCGGACGCGGCGTTGATCGCGATGACGTCGTACAGGTGGTCCGGGTTGAGCGCCATGATCGTGGCGACGACCTGGATCTCGTTGCGCAGGCCCTTCTTGAAGGACGGGCGCAGCGGGCGGTCGATCAGGCGGCAGGTGAGGATCGCGTCCTCGGAGGGGCGGCCCTCACGGCGGAAGAACGAGCCGGGGATCTTGCCGGCGGCGTACTGGCGCTCTTCGACGTCGACCGTCAGGGGGAAGAAGTCGAGCTGGTCCTTGGGCTTCTTCGACGCGGTGGTGGCGGAAAGCACCATCGTGTCGTCGTCCAGGTAGGCAACGGCGGAGCCGGCGGCCTGGCGGGCCAGACGGCCCGTCTCGAAGCGGATGGTGCGGGTACCGAAGGAACCGTTGTCAATGACGGCCTCGGCGTAGTGGGTCTCGTTCTCCACTAGTGTGTTCTCCATTTTCGTCGTCTCCGTCCGCCACCCGTGTGGTGGCCGACGGTTGCGGAGAAGCGCGCCTTGCGTGCGGGCCGGTCTTCGATCGAAGCATCCGGGCTCAAGCCCCTGGGGCTTTCCGGATGCCACTACCGAGGACCGGCGGCGTGGGGAGGGCGCTCCTCCTCTTCAGTTGTGCACGTGGTTCCAGACTACAAAGCGTCCGGTCCGTCGCGCACGTACAGCAAAGGGAGCGGCCCCCAGCGTGGGTGCCGCTCCCTTCACAGCGTCTTTACTTGGCGCCGGCCGCACCGCGGCGGATGCCGAGGCGCTCGACCAGGGCGCGGAAGCGCTGGATGTCCTTCTTGGCCAGGTACTGCAGCAGGCGGCGACGCTGGCCGACCAGGATCAGCAGACCACGACGGGAGTGGTGGTCGTGCTTGTGGGCCTTCAGGTGCTCGGTCAGGTCCGAGATGCGGCGGGACAGCATGGCGACCTGGACCTCGGGGGAGCCGGTGTCGCCCTCCTTGGCACCAAACTCTGCGATGAGCTGCTTCTTTACTGCGGCGTCGAGCGGCACGCGTACTCCTCGTAATAGGTCTTCGTTGCCACCGAGTGCCCCAGGTCGAATTCTCTGGGGATCTTCCGTGACTCGGGAGGCGGGGTCCGCTGAGCGCAGCCTCCAGACGATTCCGGGGGCGCGTACACAAACGGCCGTCACACAGCGTACCAGGCTGCCGCTGCGTCCCGTCTCAGCTGGTGAGCGCGCGGGCCCGGGCGTAGACGTCGAGCACGGCGAGGGCCAGCGGGACCAGGCTGAGCAGCACCGCCGCCTCGGTGAGGTCGAGCAGGCGCCCCCAGAAGGGTGACAGACCCTTGGTGGGAATGACCAGCGCAATTCCCGCGAGGAGGGCCGCGCCGGCCGCGACGGCTGCGGAGAGCCAGATGGTACGGAGTTCCAGGCCGGAGTGGTCGCCGTACAGGACGAGCTCGCGGAGCAGGGCGGCCGGCGGGTGCATGGCCAGGCCCAGGACGAGCAGGCCGAGGGCGGCGAGGCCGGCCACGAGCGTGCTGGCGACCTGGGAGGTGTAGCGGAAGAGCCGGGCGCGCAGCAGCATGGCGAGCCCGGTGGCCAGGGCCAGGAGCCGGGCCCAGGTGTTGTCGGAGAAGCCGAGGACGGCGGCGGCGCCGACGGCGACCGCGGCGCAGCCGCCGACGAGGCCGAGGAGCATCTCGTGGCCGCGGCGGGCCTGGGCGGCGATGGCCTCGGCGTCGAGGGGGGCCGCCGCGTCGTGCTGGTCGGTGCCGGAGCGGTCGCCGTACGGCTCGGTCTCGTAGCGGTCCGGGGTCTCGTACTCGGCCACGGCGCTCTGGGGGGCGGCGTAGCCGATGGGGAGCCGGGCGAAGCGGGCGGAGAAGCCGGGCAGGAAGGCGACCAGGCCGATGGCGACGGGCGCGCAGACGGCCGCGGCGGAGGTGGCGCCGGCGTCGGTGGCGATGGCGGCGAAGGTGGCCGCGGTCCCGGTGGCGGCGAGGAAGGTGGCCGCGACGAAGGGGGCGTCGCCGGCGGGGGTGAGCGCGACGAGGGCGACGGAGGCGACGAGCACGCAGACGCAGCCGAGGAGGAACTGGAGGCGGCCGGGTCCGTGGCCGGCCGCGGGGGCGATGATGCCGACGCCGGCGAGCAGCAGGTGCGGGACGGCGGCGAGGCCGAGGGCGACGGCGGAGCCGCGGTCGCGGTAGACCCGGGCGCGCACCCCGGCGGCGGCGGTGAGGAGCACGCCGACGGAGGCGGCGATGATCCCGGGCAGTCCGTGCATGTCGTGCAGGACGGGGTCGGCGTACCAGAGGACGAACCCGAGGAGGACGAAGAGGACGGCGGCGCCGGCCAGGCCCGCGCCGCGCAGCATGTCGTCGCTCCAGCGGTGGCGGTCGCGGACGACCGCGGAGGCGACGGCGTCGGAGACGTCGTCGAAGACGGCGGGCGGCAGGGACTCGGCGAAGGGGCGCAGGCTGAGCACCTCGCCGTCGAGGACCTGCTGGGCGGCGAGGGTGCGGGCGCCGTCGAGGACGGTGCCGGAGCGCAGGACCAGGTGGAACCCGGTGGGGGCGCCGACGGGCTGGGTCTGGCCGGTGAGGCGCAGCAGCTCGGGGTAGATGTCGGCGACCGCTATGTCCTCGGGGAGGGCTACGTCGATGCGGCTGTCGGGGGCCACGACGGTGACCCTGCGGAAGCCGGTCGCCTCGGCGGTGTTCACCTGGTGTCCCCCGGTTGGTGTGTGCGTCGGTGCTTGCGTCGGTGTGTACGTCGCGCGGATGGTGCGCCGCGCTGTCGTTCGCTGCGTGTGCTGCCGCGTACGCGCCGGTGCGAGTGGCGGTGCGCCGGTGGCCCGGGCCGTCTTGCGGTGCTCCGGCCGATTCGCGGATGCGCATGCTGCGCGCGCCACCCTACCGGGAGTGTGGATGACTGTCGGCAAGTAGGATCACCTCTTCGCGGAGGAGACCCCCTCCGCGCCCGGGACTTGAGGGCGCCGGTTGCGACGTCCCGTCTGTTTTCGAGGGATTGATTCTCCGGTGAGCCAGATCGTCGTCAAACGTCCGCCCCGGTCGCTTCCGCCCGAAGTTCCTTCGGACGAGCTGCGGCTGGAGGCTCCGCCGGAGCTTCCCAGGGGGCAGCAGGAGGGCGTGCTGATGCAGCTCCTCCCGATGCTCGGGATGGGTTCGTCCGCCGTCTTCTTCTTCATGCCGGGTGCCGCGCCGATGATGCGCATCATGGGCGTGCTGATGATGGTGTCGACGGTGGGCATGCTCGTCGCCCAGCTGGTGCGTCACCGGCGCGGTACGCAGGGGCAAATGGGGGATACCCGGCGGGACTACCTCAAGTACCTGGCCCAGACCCGCCGTCAGGTGCGGCGGACCGCGCGGGCGCAGCGCGACGCGCAGTTGTACCTGCACCCGGCGCCGGAGCAGTTGTGGTCGGTGGTGGCCGAGGGCTCGCGGCTGTGGGAACGGCGGGTCGGCGACCCGGACTTCGGGCAGGTCCGGCTGGGACTGGGCGCACAGCGGCTGGCGACCCCGCTGGTGGCGCCGGACACGGCCCCGGTGGACGAGCTGGAGCCGCTGACCGCGGGCGCGATGCAGCGGTTCCTGAAGGTGCACTCCTCGCTGGACGGGCTGCCGGTGGCGGTGTCGCTGCGGGCGTTCTACCACGTGACGGTGTCCGGGGAGCCGGAGTCGGCGCGCAGTACGGCGCGGGCGCTGGTGGCGCAGCTGACGACGCTGCACTCCCCCGAGGACCTGGTGGTGGCGGTGGTGGCCGCGCCGGGTGCGGTGCCGGAGTGGGACTGGGTGAAGTGGCTGCCGCACAACCAGCTCCCGGGCCAGATCGACGGGGCCGGTACGAAGCGGCTGTTCGGTGACGACCTCGCCGAGGTGGAGGGACTGCTGGGCTCCCGGCTGGAGGGGCGGCCCCGGTTCAGCCGGGAGGGGTCCCCGGTGCTGGACCAGCCGCACGTGGTCCTCGTACTGGACTCCGGTTCGCGCAGCGGTCTGGTGCCGCCGGACTCCCTGTTCGCCGCGGCCGAGGGCCTGCAGGGCGTGACGGTGGTCGAGGTGGTGGCGGGCGATCTGGACGAGGCGCGCGGCGGCCTGTCGGTCGTGGTGCGGCCGGGCCGGCTGAGGCTGGAGTCGGGTGCGGGCGTGGCCTACGAGGGTGCGCCGGACGCCTTGTCGCTGCCGGCGGCCGAGGCGCTGGCCCGGCAGCTGGCGCCGTTGCGGACGGGGGGCGGGGACGACGACGAGCCGCTGCTCGCCAATCTGGACTTCACGGACCTGCTGAACCTGGGTGACGCCGCGGCCGTGGACGTGGCCCGGACCTGGCGGCCGCGTTCGGCCGGTGAGCGGCTGCGCGTGCCGATCGGTGTCGGCGAGGACGGCTCCCCGGTGATGCTGGACCTGAAGGAGGCCGCGCAGGAGGGCATGGGTCCGCACGGGCTGTGCGTGGGCGCGACCGGTTCCGGCAAGTCGGAGCTGCTGCGCACGCTGGTGCTGGGCCTCGCGGTCACGCACACCTCGGAGACGCTGAACTTCGTCCTCGCGGACTTCAAGGGCGGTGCGACCTTCACCGGGATGGGACAGATGCCGCACGTCGCGGCGGTCATCACCAACCTGGCGGACGACCTCACGCTCGTGGACCGGATGGGCGACTCGATCCGCGGCGAGCTGCAGCGCCGCCAGGAGCTGCTGCGTTCCGCGGGCAACTACGCGAACATCCACGACTACGAGAAGGCCCGTGCGGCCGGCGCCCCGCTGGAGCCGCTGGCCTCGCTGGTCCTGGTCATCGACGAGTTCTCCGAACTGCTCACCGCGAAGCCCGACTTCATCGACATGTTCATCCAGATCGGCCGCATCGGCCGTTCGCTGGGCGTGCACCTGCTGCTGGCCTCGCAGCGGCTGGAGGAGGGCAAGCTGCGCGGGCTGGACACGTACCTGTCGTACCGGATCGGTCTGCGGACCTTCTCGGCGGCGGAGTCGCGGACCGCGATCGGGGTTCCCGACGCCTATCACCTGCCGTCGGTGCCCGGTTCGGGCTACCTGAAGTTCGGTACGGACGAGATGACGCGCTTCAAGGCCGCGTACGTGTCGGGCACCTACCGGTCGGGCGGCCCGGACCTGTCGGTCGGGCTGTTCCCGGTGGAGCGGCGGCCGGTGCTGTTCACGGCCGCGCCGGTGCCGGTGGTGTACGCGGCCCCCGACCCGGCGTACCTGACGGCGCGGGCGGAGGAGGACGCGCGGGGCGGGCAGGGCGACGACGCGCTGGCGGACACGGTGCTGGACGTGATCGTGAGCCGGCTGGAGGGGCAGGGGGTGCCGGCGCACCAGGTGTGGCTGCCGCCGCTCGACCAGGCTCCGCCGCTGGACCAGCTGCTGCCGGCGCTGGCGCCCTCGGCGGAGCGCGGGCTGCACGCGGAGGGTTACACGCGGCCGGGCGGGCTGGTCGTGCCGCTCGGGCTCATCGACAAGCCGTTCGAGCAGCGGCGCGAGGTGCTGTACCGGGACTTCTCGGGTGCGGCGGGCCACATGATGGTGGTCGGCGGCCCGCAGTCGGGCAAGTCGACGCTGATGCGGACGCTGATCTCCTCGTTCGCGCTGACGCACACCCCGCGCGAGGTGCAGTTCTACGGGCTGGACTTCGGCGGCGGCGGCCTGTCCTCGGTGTCCGACCTGCCGCACGTGGGGGGGATCGCCTCCCGGCTGGACCCGGAACGGGTGCGGCGCACGGTCGCGGAGGTCGCCGGGGTGCTGCGCCGGCGCGAGGAGTTCTTCCGTGCGAACGGCATCGACTCCATCGGCACCTACCGGCGGCGCCGGGCGGCGGGCGAACTGCCCGGCGAGGCCTGGGGCGACGTCTTCCTGGTCATCGACGGCTGGGGAGGCTTCCGCGGCGAGTACGAGGGCCTGGAGCAGGTCGTCACGGACATCGCGGCCCGCGGGCTGGGCTACGGCATCCACGTGGTGATCACGGCCGCCCGGTACATGGAGGTCCGGGCCGCGCTGAAGGACCAGATGCTCAGCCGGCTGGAGCTGCGCCTCGGCGACGTCATGGACTCCGAGTTCGACCGCAAGGTCGCGGCGAACGTTCCGACGGGCATGCCGGGCCGGGGTCAGGTCGCGGAGAAGCTGCACTTCCTGAGCGCGCTGCCGCGCGTCGACGGTTCGCACGCGGCGGAGGACCTGTCGGAGGCCACCGCGGCCTTCGTGGCGGCCGTCAAGCAGAACTGGGCGGGCCAGGCGGCTCCCGGCGTACGGCTGCTGCCGCGGCTGCTCCACGCCGACCAGCTGCCCAAGGGCGGGGAGCACCCGGGGCGCGGGATCGCGATCGGCATCGACGAGACCGAGCTGGAGCCGGTGTTCGTCGACTTCGAGACCGACCCGTTCCTCCTCGTGTTCGGCGAGAGCGAGTCGGGCAAGACGAACCTGCTGCGGCTCATCGCCCAGCGGATCTCGGAGCGCTACGGCCCGGACCGGGCACGGCTCGTCGTCGGCGACTACCGGCGCAGCCTGCTCGGGGCGCTGCCGGAGGAGCACGTGCTGGAGTACGCGCCGATGGCGAGCTCCCTGCAGATGCACATGGAGGCGCTGGCCGGGGTGTTCGCACGGCGTCAGCCGCCGCAGGACGTCACCCCCCAGCAGCTGCGCGACCGCAGCTGGTGGACGGGTCCCGACGTGTTCATCATCATCGACGACTTCGACCTGGTGGCCACGAGCCAGGGCAACCCGCTGACCCAGCTGGTGGAGTTCCTGCCGTTCGCCCGGGACACGGGCGTCCGGTTCGTCATCGCGCGCAGTTCCGCGGGCGCCTCGCGCGCCCTCTACGAGCCGTTCATGCAGCGGATCAAGGAGCTGGGCGCGCAGGGCGTGGTGCTGTCCGGCGACCCGTCCGAGGGGGATCTGGTCGGCAACGCCCGGCCTCGTCCGATGCCGCCGGGCCGGGCCTCGTTCGTCTCGCGCAAGCGCGGGATCTCGCTGATCCAGATCGGCCGGACGCAGGGCCTGTAGGGCCGGAGGGCGGGGGCGGCCGGGCGGCGGTGCGGGAGGGTTGGGCAAATGCTCCCGCGACCGGCCGGCCGCCCCCGATAATCGGCAGCGACCGCACCACCGAAGGAGAGGCCGCTCATGGGCACTCAGCAGGAGAAGGACGAGCTGTACGCGCTCGACATCAGCGGCGTCGAGTGGGAGGGCCCGCCCGGCACCGACCCGGACGAGGAGCGGGTCGAGATCGCCCGGCTGCCGGAGGGAGCGGTGGCGATGCGGTCCTCGCTGGACCGGGACACCGTGCTGCGGTACACCGCGGCCGAGTGGGAGGCGTTCGTACTCGGCGCCAGGGACGGGGAGTTCGACCTGGACCGCGGCCCGCGCTAGGCGCCGTACCGTTTCGGCCGCCCCTCACGGGGCATGGCGAAGGGGCGCGCCCGGGTCGGGCGCGCCCCCTTCTCGTACCGAGTGGCGCGTGACGTACCGCGTGGCTCAGTAGGCCTCGGTGAACAGGCGCGAGGCCTTCACGTCGGTGGCGCGGTAGTCGTTCTTGCCGCGCTCGATGAGGTCGGCCACCTGGCGCAGCGTGGCGCGCATGTGGTCGGCCTTGCCGTTGTACTTGCGCTGCAGCTCGATGTACTGGGTGTGCGCCTCGCCGTCCCAGGTGTCGGTGACGACGGTCAGGGCGGCGCCCATCTCGTCGAGGTCCTTCTTGATGTTGTCCGAGACGATGCGGATGCGGTCCGCCATCACCTGGACGCTCTCGTACCGGACCTTGGTGTGCCCGTCGTTCGCGGTCATGTTCTTCTCCTTCGCACGGTGCGGGGCAGGTGGTTCGGGGGAACGGGTCAGATCCCGTTGAGGGCGGAGGTGTTGCCACCGCCGCCGCCGGCGCCGGCCTTGACCGCCTGGAACGCCGTGACCACGTCGTCGTCCTGCGCGTTGCTCAGGTTCTTGGTCTGCGAGACCGCGTGGTGCAGGACGCCCAGCAGCCGGCGGATCTCGTCGTGGTCCTCGTTGACGACCGTCTGCGCGGAGGTGAACCCCGACGCACCCACACCGGTCCAGCCGGCGCTGACGGTGGCGAGGATGTCGGCCAGTTCTCGGGACTGCCGGGTGACGCTCTCGGCGGTCTCCGAAATCTTGTTCATCGCTTGCTTGACCGGGTCGTCAGCAAGGCCGAAATTGTTGGTCATCCGAAGCTCCTCATTTCTCGATTCACCAGACAGAACCGGTGGACCGCGCGGCGGAGCAGTGGCTCAGGAGTGCGGTTTTCAGCCACGCACACCCCTGGAGTTCCCCCTCCGCCTCACGCCGCATCCCCGATCACAGTCGTGAAGCCTTCGATCACTGTAGTCAGTTCATCGTCCTGACCCAACACACCTGTGTGGCCGGGGCCGGTGAACCACACGCGTTCACTGCAAACGGCGCCTTCGGTTCCGGGCTTCACGGGCCACCGCCGCCGTACCGGAGATCACGGCGATGAGCACGCCGCCGGTCCCCAGCGCGTACGTGCCGAGGCGCTCGTCCCGCTCCCGCGCCGTCTCCCCCGTCCGCATCGCGGCCGGCTCCGGGGCCGCCGCCGGGGGCGGCCCCTGGTCGGGGACGGGCGCCTTGGGGATGTCGTGGTCCTGGGTCAGCGCGCGGACCGGGTCCACCACGCCCCAGCCGACGTAGTCGTCATGGCCGTTGACGGACCGCTCGGCCGTGTTCTGGAGCTGCCAGACCACCTGCTGCGCGGACCACTGCGGGTGCTCGGCGCGCACCAGGGCGGCGACCCCCGCGACGTAGGGCGCGGAGAAACTGGTGCCGTTGTCCACGCACTGCCCGAAGCCGGGGACGGTGGAGACCATGTCGACGCCGGGCGCCGCGATCCCGACGAAGGAGCCGGGCTGGGAGAACGCGGCGCGCTCGTTGTTGCGGTCCGAGGAGCCCACCGCCAGGACGCCGGGGAAGGCCGCCGGGTAGGTGGCGCGCTTCTGGCCGGTCAGGCCGTCGTTGCCCGCCGAGGCGACGACGACGACGTTCGCGTCGACGGCCCGCTTGACCGCCTGGCCGAGCTTGGAGTCCTGGGTGAGCGGTACGTCGGTGTCCTGCGAGATGTTGATGATCTGCGCGCCCTTGGACAGGGCGTGGTCGATGGCCACGCTCATGGACTCGGCGTTGCCGTTGCCCTGCCCGTCGTTCTGCCGGATCGCGATGATCGTGGCCTCGGGGGCGATGCCGACGAAGCCGGTACCGGGCTTCGGCCGGCCCGCGATCAGCCCGGCGACCTTGGTGCCGTGCCCGACCGTGTCGTTGGTCCCGTCGCCCTTGGGGTCGAGGAGGTCCGTCCCGGCGGCGATGTCGATGGCGTCGCTGAGCTGCGGGTTCACCCGGTCGACGCCGGTGTCGATGACGGCGACGCGCACGCTCTTGCCGTCGCTCGTCCGGCCCTTGGTCTGCGCCCAGAGCTCGTCGAGCAGCAGCCGCTGGAGCGCCCAGGGGCGGTCCTCGATCTGCTTCTTCATGGGGAAGGTGCACTCCCCCGCGCCGGCGGGACGCAGGGGGTGCGGGGCTCGCACCGCCGCTCCGTACGGGGCCTCGCGCGGCCCCTCGTACGGAGGCTGCGGCGGCGCGGCCGCCAGCGCGAGGGCGGCGGCCGCGAGCAGGACGACGGCGGCGGGCTTCGGGGCCGCCGCCCCGGAGGTGCCGCGCATCACGAACCCTGGGGCTGACGGGCGGAGTTGCTGTCCAGGCGCGGGCCCTTGGAGAGGAACTCCGACCACGCGATGGGCACCGTCACCGGGACCACGCCTCCGTAACCGAGCCGGGCCTGTGCCTGGCTCGGCGCCGGACGGCCGTCGGAGGTGGACGGGCCGCCCTGCCCGGCCGTCGGGGCCGCTCCGGGGGAGGCGCTCGCGCTCGCTCCGGGTGAGGGCTGGGCGGCGTCGCTGTCGCCGTTGGCCTGGACCGCGTACCGCAGGCCGGTGTCGGTGACCAGGAACAGGGCGCCGCCGGCGGTGGTCTGACGGCCCTGGGTCTGGGTGTAGAGCAGGCCCGTGCCCGGGGTGACGTAGGCGCTCGTACCGGTGGCCGTGATGTCCACCGGGAATCCGGTGCCGGCCCAGGTGCTCACGGTCTGGTTGCCCTGGCCGTCGACCGAGCGCAGGACGCTGCAGACGGTGTCGCGGTCGCCCTCGGCCCCGGTGGCGCCGGCGCCCGCCGCACGGACCTCGTTGATCCGGTCGGTCTTCTTCTGCGGCCACTTCGCGTCGCCCTTGAAGGCGACGGGATCCGGGTTGATGGACTGGAGGTCCACCTCGCGGGGCTTGCCGTGCATGTCCAGCCCGTCGGTCGCGGGCGAGGAGATCATCAGCCAGGCGACGAAGTCGGAGACGGGCACCACCTTGCCGGGCAGGACCAGGTAGTGCTGCGTTCCGGAGCCGGTCATGGCCATGAGCACCATGCCGACCTTGTCGTCCGCGCTGGCGAGGCCCTTGACCCCGGCGGGAGTGCCGGACCTGGCGCCGGCGGGCAGCTGCGGGAAGGCCAGGTCCTCACCGGAGTCGAGGGTGGCCAGCCACTCGTCGGTGACCGGCTGCGGTACGGCGCTGCCGCCGACGAGGGCGTTGGTCATCGTGCTCGCGTCCGCGGCGCCCTCGGGGAACCGGTACTTGGTGCCCGCCGCGTCGACGAGGTACCTGCCCTTGGCGGGGCCGGTGCTCTGGACGTACAGCGCCTGGGTGTCGGAGAGCCGGCGTCCGTCGTCCATCAGCTTCGCCTCGCGGTCGGCGAGGACGAACGTGGCGGTCTGCACACCCCGGCCGTTGCCACCCGGCTGCTGGCACACGGCCCAGCGCTTGGCCTTCGCCGCGTCCGCGGGGGTGGGCAGCCGGTCGGGGGCGTAGGGGATGCCGATGATGGGGCCGCGCGGCAGCTTGCCCGCGTCCAGCACCTTGTCCTCGACCTGGACGACCTTGGCCTTGGCGGGGTCGAGCAGGAGCCGGGCGGAGGCCAGGTTCAGCACCGGGTGCAGCCGCGTCTGGTCCTTGCCGTCGACCTTGGTCGTCAGGACCACGTACCGGGTCGTCGACTGCTTGCCCACGATGACCTGCGCACCCGGGGCGTCCCAGCCCTTGGGGGCCGCCGGCTTGAACATGCCCCAGGCTCCGAAGGCCGCCAGGACGACCGCCGCCGTCACCACGCCGGGCAGCACGGCGCGCAGCGGCCGCGGCGCGCCCTCCTCGGTGCCGGTCGCGGAAGGCTGAAGGAACGCGGCCACCGTGCGTCGCTTCGCAAAGGTGTACGCGTTGAGCTCGTCACGTCGTGATGCCATGGCCGCCTGCTTCTCCCCGCCCGGCCCGGTCGGTGGATACGGTCTCCGGGCCACTCTTGTCCGACCGGCCACCTACTATGCCTGCTGACGGAGGGTGCGCGGGGGCCGGGTAGGGTGAGCCAGCCGCTCCACGCCTTCCGGGCCGGGGGAAACAAGGGGTGTTGGGCGGATTGGGGAGATTCCGGGGTCAAGCGGCCGGCTGTCGCGCGTGACGCCGGGGCTCACGGGGCCGAGCCCCTGAAAGGGGAGGTGCGCGAGAGATGGCCACAGCCGTCAGGCCGCGGGCCGGAGCGTCCGCACCCGCGCGCGCCGGTGTGACGCCGTATCCGAAGTCCAGCCCGGGGCGGTTCGGTCCGTTCCGACTGCAACAACTCGTGCTCCTCCAAGTCGCCGTGGCCGCACTGCTGGTGGCCTGGGTGGTGGAGCCGCTGCTGCTCGTCCCCGCCGGCGCCCTCGCGGTCGTCCTCGTGGTCCTCGCGGTCGTGCGCAGGCACCGGCGCTCGCTGCCCGAGTGGATCGGCGGCGCACTCGCCCTGCGCGGCCGTCGCCGCCGGGCCGCCGCCACCGCCGTGCCGGCGGGCACCGAACCGGGGCTGGCCCCGCTGGTCGAGGCCGATCCGGCGCTGCGCACCCTGACGTTCAGCGAGCGGGAGCGCGAGCGCGGCCGCGACCGGCGGCCCGTCGGGATGGTCGGCGACGGCACCTTCCTGACCGCCGTCGTCCAGGTCGACATGGAGGCCACCGCGCTGCGCCCCGACCGGGGAGCGCGACCGCTGCCGCTGGGCCTGGTCCGCGACGTGCTCGAAGTGGACGGCATCCGCCTGGAGTCCGCGCAGCTGGTGCAGCACACCCAGCCGGCGCCGGCCCCGCACCTGCCGGCCCAGTCGATGGCCACGCGCAACTACGCCCCGCTGCAGGCCACGACGGGAAGCCCGGCGGTGCGGATCACCTGGATCGCGCTCAAGCTGGATCCGGAGCTGTGTCCCGAAGCGGTCACCGCGCGCGGCGGCGGGCTGACGGGCGCGCAGCGCTGCCTGGTGCGGGTGGCCGACCAGTTGGCGAGCCGGCTGGCGGGCGCCGGGTTCCAGGCGACCGTCCTGACGGAGCAGGAGCTGACGGGCGCGCTGGCCACCTCCTCGTGCGCGAACCCGATGGCGATCACCCAGGCGGGACGGTCGGCGGCGACGGGCCGGCGCACCGAGGAGACCCCGCGGACCTGGCGCTGCGACGACCGCCGGCACACCACCTACTGGATCAGCCGCTGGCCGCAACTGGGCGGAGCCGGAGCTGCGTTGCCGCAGTTCGTGGCGCTGCTGACCTCGCTGCCCGCGCTGGCGACGAACTTCAGCCTGACGATGACCCCGGCCGAGCGGCACGAGATCACCCTGACGGGTCACGTCCGGGTCACCGGGCGCAGCGACGAGGAACTGGTGGCCGCACGGCGCGGATTGGAACAGACGGCCCGGGGCGTGAAGGCCGGGCTGGTACGGCTGGACCGGGAGCAGGTACCGGGGCTGCTGGCCTCGCTGCCGCTGGGAGGAGCGCGATGAGCGGCTCGAGAAGGGCTTCGGCCGCGGCTCCGGCCGCCACCTCGGCCCCGGCTTCGGCGGGGGCCCCGGCCCGGGCCGCGGCACGGGGCGGATTCGGCCTGGTGGGACCGCGCCGGGAGCGGCACGCGGTGGCCGCGGCGGATCTGGACGCGCTGGCGCTGCCCGTCGGCGACGACGGGGTCGTCGTCGGCGTGGACGCCCAGGGCCGGCCGGCGGTGCTCGGGGTCAACCGGCCGACGCCGTACGAGGTCACGCTGATCGGCGGCCTGTGGACCGCGCAGGTCCTGGCACTGCGGACGGCGGCCACGGGCGCGCGGGTGACGGTGGAGACGGGGCGCGGCCAGGTGTGGTCGGGCCTCGCCCAGGCGGCGGGCGGCGGCCAGCAGTGCGTGACCCTGCACGACGTCGGCCGGGTACCGCCCCAGGGCGCGTCGGCGGGCAGCCCGGTCCTGGTGATCCGCGACTGCGGGATGCGGCCGCCGCGCGGCCGCGTGGCCGCGGGCCCCTGGCAGTCGGTGCTGACCCTGCTGCCGTACCTGAGCCCGGCGGCGCCGCGCCTGCTGCAGAACTCCTCCCTGGTGGGCGTCCAGCGCGTCTCCCCCGACGAGGCGGAGCAGATCGGCCGGCTGATGCGGCTGCCCGTGGCGGCGGTGGAGTCGCTGCCGACGCTGGGCGACGGCGTGACCCTGTGGTGCACCGCCCTGGACCGCCAGTTCGTGATGACGCAGCCGACGGACACGGAGACGGGGCTGCTGGGGCAGCCCCGGCGGATCGACTGAGACCCCGCAGGGGGGCGATTGGCCGCGGGCGGCGCCGTATGGGCAGGATGGAAGCGGCCCGCGTCCCGTGACGTACCTCGGGGGCGGGCCGACGGGGGCGGATACTGGCCACGGGGCGCCATTAGGCTGAGCGTCGGCGTGGCGTCTCGGTAGCTGCCGGAGCAGTGTTCGACAGATCAGGAGGACCAGTGAGCGGCGATCGGAACGAGAGGCGCGGCGGGACGTGGGACGTCCCGACGGACGATCAGTCCGACGCGGAGCCCGAGCTGACGGGCGAGTTCACCATCGACTACACCCCGCCGGCCTGGTACACCCAGGGCGCGGCGCCGGCCGCCTCGCCGGTCCCCGGCCTGCCCGAGGGCAGCGGCTTCGAGCCGCACCGGCCGTCCGAGCTGACCACACCCCCGACGATGCGGATCGCCCCGCCGGCCCCCCGCACCCCGTCGGACGCCCCGGTCGCCCCGGCGGTCCCCGCGGTCCCGGCCGAGCCGACGGCGCCGGCGCCGACGCCGGCCCCGACCCCGACCCCGATCAACGCGGGGGCTCCCGCGCCGCTCCCGGTGTCGCATCCCGGCGTGCCCCAGGGCGCCGTACCGGCGTACCCGGCTCCGGCTCCGGCCGACGCGGCCTCCTCGCACGTCCCGGCACCCGCGGACGCGCCTGCGGTTGCTCCTGCTCCTGCTCCTGCGGACGTGCCTGCCGACTCCGTACCGGTGGCGGCCGCGCCGCCGCTTCCGGGTGCGGGTACAGGTGCGACTCCCGCTCCGGCGGCCCCGGAGTCCCCGAACCCGGATCCCGCCGCCGTTCTGGCCGATCCTTACGCGAAGGCGGGCACCCCCGACAGGGCGCCCGAGTCCGCGGCGCCGTCCGGCGCGGCCCCCGCCGGTCCGCGGCCGGAGGCAGGCACGGCCGTCGTCGCCGACGCCGTACCCGCGCCCGAGCGCGCGGCGGCGCCGTTCCCCGGCGCCGCCGTGGCCGACGCCCCGCCCGCGCCCGATCCCGCGCGTACGCCGACTCCCGCCCAGGGAACGGCCGTTCCGGCCTCCCTCGCGGAGAACCCGTTCGAGGGGACGGCCCCGGTTCAGGACGTGCCCGGCACGACGGCCGCGGAGCCCGCGGACGCGGTGCCCGCCGCCTCGGAACTGCCGCCGCTGCCGCCCGAGTTCCCCGCCTCGGGTGCTCCGCAGGCCGGATACGGGTTCCCGCCCGCGGCCGCCGCGCCGCAGTCACAGCCACAGCCACAGCCACAGCCGCACGAGTTCCCCGCCTCCGGCGCACCCCAGGCCGGATACGGGTTCCCGCCCGCAGCCGCAGCGCCGCAGCCGCAGCCCGCGGGGTACGGGTTCCCGCCGCCCGCGCAGCCGTACGCCCAGCAGCCGCAGGCCCCGCAGGCCGAGCACGGGTTCGCGCCGGTCGCCCCGGCCCAGCCGTACGCCCAGCAGGCGCAGGCCCCCCAGGCCCCGCAGTCCCCGTACGGATTCCCGCCCGCCGGTCCGGCGCAGCCGTACGCCCAGGCCCAGCCGCAGCCTCAGCCGCCGGAGCCTTCCGCGCAGCAGTACGCCCAGCCGCAGCCGCCGCAGGCCCCGTACCCCGACGCCGGTGGCGGCCAGTGGGCACAGGGACCGCAGGGGCCCCAGGGACCCCAGCCGGGCCAGGACGCCTACTACGGCGCCCCCCAGCCCGCCGGCGGCGCCCCGCTCGGCTACACCGCCGCCGTCGAGCTGTCCTCGGACCGCCTGGTGCGCGGCAAGCAGAAGGCCAAGAGCGGCAACGGCGCGCCCGGCGGCGGCCTGTTCCGTTTCGGCGGAAAGGCGGCCGAGGCGGAGCGGCGCCGGAAGGTGGAGCTGATCCGGACCCCGGTCATGTCCTGCTACCGCATCGCCGTCATCAGCCTCAAGGGCGGCGTCGGCAAGACCACGACGACCACCGCCCTCGGTGCCACCCTCGCCACCGAGCGCCAGGACAAGATCCTCGCCATCGACGCGAACCCCGACGCCGGAACCCTCGGCCGCCGCGTGCGCCGGGAGACCGGGGCCACGATCCGGGACCTGGTCCAGGCGATCCCGTACCTCCACTCGTACATGGACATCCGGCGGTTCACCTCCCAGGCCCCCTCCGGCCTGGAGATCATCGCCAACGACGTCGACCCGGCCGTTTCGACGACCTTCAACGACGAGGACTACCGCCGCGTCATAGAGACGCTGGGCCGCCAGTACCCGATCATCCTCACCGACTCGGGCACCGGCCTGCTCTACTCCGCGATGCGCGGCGTCCTCGACCTGGCCGACCAGCTGATCATCATCTCGACGCCGTCGGTGGACGGCGCCAGCAGCGCCAGCACCACCCTCGACTGGCTCTCCGCGCACGGCTACGCCGACCTCGTCTCTCGCTCCCTCACCGTGATCTCCGGGGTCCGCGAGACCGCCAAGATCATCAAGGTCGAGGACATCGTGCGGCACTTCGAGACCCGCTGCCGCGGCGTCGTCGTGATCCCGTTCGACGACCACCTCGCGGCCGGCGCCGAGGTCGACCTCGACCTCATGAAGCCCAAGACGCGCGAGGCGTACTTCAACCTCTCCGCGCTGGTCGCCGAGGACTTCGTCCGTGCCCAGCAGCAGGCGCCCCAGGGGCACTGGGGCCAGCCGCAGGCGCAGCCGGGCCAGGCCTACAACGCGCCCCCGCAGGCCCCGGCCCCCCCGGCCCAGGCCCAGGCCCAACAGCCGTACCCGCAGCAGCCGTACCCGCAGCAGCCCTACCCGGTGCCCGGCCAGCCCTGGCAGCAGCCGCAGCAGCCGCAGCCGCCCCAGCCGCCGCAGCAGCAGCCGCCGTCCCAGCCCCACCCGCAGCAGCCCCCGCAGCCCGGCCAGCCGCCGCGCGACCCGCGCCTCGGCTGACGGGGACGGCTCACGCGCGAGGGCCCGTACCGACCGGAGTGACTCCGGACCGGTACGGGCCCTCGCCCGTTCACCGTGCTCGCCGCGGTCGCGGCACCTACCCGGCGTCCGCGTCCGCGTCGGCGTCGGCGTCGTACGCATCCGTCAGCACCCGCGCCCGCTTCACGTCGTCCGCGATCGCCTCGAGCAGCCCGTCCAGCGACTCGAACTTCGCCATCCCCCGCACGTACGCGAGGAAGTCGACGGTCACGTGCATGCCGTACAGGTCCAGCCCGACCCGGTCGATGGCGTACGCCTCCACGGTGCGCTCGGTGGCGTCGAACTGAAGGTTCGTCCCCACCGAGATCGCCGCCGGCATCCGCTCGCCGTCCGCCGTCAGCCAGCCCGCGTACACGCCGTCCGCCGGGATCGCGGTGTGCGGCTGCGTCTCGACGTTCGCCGTCGGGTAGCCGAGCTCGCGCCCGCGCTGCGCGCCGCGCACCACGACGCCCTCGACCCGGTGCGGCCGTCCGAGGATCTCTGCCGCGCCCTCCATGTCGCCCTCGGCGACGAGCCGCCGCGCGAGCGTGGAGGAGAACGGCACGCCGCCGCCCGCCTCTCCGCGCTCCACCAGGTCGACGACCTCGGTCTCGTAGTCGTAGGTCGCGCCCAGCTCGCGCAGGAAGTCGACGTTTCCGGCGGCCCTGTGGCCGAAGCGGAAGTTCGGGCCCTCGATGACCGCTTGCGCCTGCAGCTTGTCGACGAGGACCTTCACGATGAAGTCGGCCGGGGACAGCTGCGAGAACTCCGCGGTGAACGGCAGGATTAGCAGCGCGTCCACGCCCAGCCCGGCCATCAGCTCGGCGCGCCGGTCGTAGGGGGCCAAGATCGGCGGGTGGCTGCCGGGGCGGACGACCTCGCTCGGGTGCGGACTGAAGGTCACGACGACCGACGGGAGGCCGAGCGCGCGCGCCATGGCCACGGCGCGTCCGATGATCAGCTGATGTCCCCGGTGCACGCCGTCGTAGGAGCCGATGGTGACGACGCTGCGTCCCCAGTCCTGGGGGATGTCCTCCAAGCCACGCCAGCGCTGCACTGTGACCGCTCCTCGCCCGAACCGTATAGGCCCTGTACTGGTTTGCCGATTGCAGGTCTAAGACTGCCATGCCGGTGGCCGGCGCCCACCATCGGCGTCTGCGGGCCGCGCACCGCCGTGGCCGAGGGTCTCCACGGTCCGGCGCGCGTCCGGCCCCAGCAGCGCCGCCGCCTCGGCCGGCGCCTCGGCCAGCCAGCGGGCCACCAGGGCGCCGAAGGCCGGTTCGGCCCGCGCGAGCTCCACCGTGCGCAGCTCGAACACCGCCGGGCCGCCCGGCGCCCGCAGCAGCCTGCGGCCGGTGCGGCGCAGCAGCTCCCGCGTCCGCTGGTGCGGGCGGGCGGCGGCCCCCGTGGCCAGTGCCCCGAGGAACGCGTCGAGCACGACGGGGTCCGGCTCTTCGAGGAGCAGTACGTCGGCCAGCTCGCTCCGGAGCGCGGACGAGGCCTCCGTGCCCGGACCGGCCAGTACGGCGGCCAGCGCGGCCCGCACCCCGGGCGTCCCGGAGCGCAGCAGGTCCAGTACGAGCGGGCGGAGCACCGGGGCCGCCGCCAGGCCCTGCTCGAGGCGCCGGTCCACGAACTCGGCGGCGTGCGCCGCGTCCTCGGGGTGCCGCGCGAGGTGCTCCCGTACGAGGTCTGCGGCGCGCCGCGCCAGGGCCGGTGTGGTCAGCGCGGCCAGGGCGCGCACCACCTCCCCGTCGGCCCGGTCCCGCAGGGCGCCGAACACGGCGTCCGGGTCGGGGAGCACGGGCAGCGCCGCGACCAGCGCGGAGGCGGGCAGCCGCGTCCCGCGATCGGGGTCGCGGAAGCGGGCGAGGGCCTGCGGCAGGTAACGGGCCCGCACCTGGGGGTCGCGGAGCAGGACCGCCAGGGCGCTGCCGTGCACGGCGGTGTCCGCGGGCCGGGCGAGCAGCGCCTGCGCGGCGTGGCGCAGCAGTTCGCGGTCGGCGGGGGTCCGCACGTGCGGTGCGGTCAGCGTCGCGTACGCGGCGGCCGCGGCCCGTCGGCCGGGCCGCTCGTCGTGCGCCCACCGGTCCACGGCCCGGCAGAGCGCGGAGGGTTCGTCCTCGGCGAGGACGGCGAGCAGCGCGTCGGCGTGGGGGTGCGCGGCGGCGACGAGCGTCTCGGCGAGGTGGTCTACGGCGACCGCGCGGTGGGTGTGCAGCAGGGCCTGGGCGGCGGTGGCGACGGTGGCCCCGGGACGGCCGAGCAGCCGCCGCTCGTCGGCGAACCAGCCGCAGAGCAGCGGCTGTACGAGCCGTGGCGCGCGGACGAGCCGCCGGGCCGCGGCGTGGAGGTACCGGTGGTCCCGGGCCACCAGCCTGCGCAGCAGCGCGAACCGGTCCCCTTCGGCCAGCCTCAGCCGGTTCCAGAACCAGGCCCCGAACTCCTCGGCCGGAGGGGTGGCCGCGCGGACCAGGTAATCGGCGAGGGAGTGCAGGACGGGGAGGTACGGGGTGGCGTCGGAGGCGTGCAACAGGGTCTCGCGGAGCAGCCGGGCGGCCCACCAGCGGGCCTCCGGACCGGCGGCGACGGCCGGGTCGGGGGCGGGGGCCCGGCCGGGGGCGGGGACGGCTTCCCAGTCCGGGCCGAGGTATGGGCCGGGGTAAGGGGCGGCGCCCGAGCCCGAGCCGGGATACGGGACGGCGTCCCAGTCAGGGCCGGGATACGGGACGGGGCCCGAGTCCGGGCCGGGATACGGGCCGGGGGCGGCGTGGAGCTGGGCGTGGGCGTGGGCCTCGGCATCTTCCTCAGTGCTGCCCACTGCCTCGCCGTCCAGTACCGCCACGAGCCGCGACAGCGGGACCGCGGCCGCGTCCGGCGGGAGGCGGAGCAGCGCTTCCAGGACGGGACCGATGCGGTGGCGGGGGACGGCCCCCCGGCCCAGGGTGTCCAGGGCGGCGGGGAGATCCAGGTGGGCGGCCTGCAGCCAGTCGGAGAGCTCCTCGTGCGCGAAGCGGTAGCCGTCTCCGGCCGGGACCAGCAGGCCTTCGGTCAGCACGGCGGAGGCCCAGCCGGGGCGCCACGGGAACAGCTCCTCGAAGGCCGCGCGCCCCAGTCGGCCCTGTCCCGGGCCGAGACAGAGCCGCGCGGCCTCGTGGACCCGCCCGGCCACGCGCGCGGCCAGCCGCCCCACCCCCGGCCCGTGCACCCCGGCGTGCTCCTCCTCCGGAGCCGGTCGGATGCCGGTCGCGGTCCAGGGCGCGGTGCCGGTCCGACTCGCGGTGCACGTCCCGGACGCCGTCCTTGTCCCCGACCCCAAGCCCGTCCCGCCCCGGGCGGCAGCCCTCCGGTCGGGGGCCGGGGCTCCCCCGTCCCCCGGCCCGCGCGGCCGCGCGGGCGCGGCGCGGCCGTCCCGGAGGGAGGCGGCCGAGACGCGGACGGCGATCCGCAGGCACAGGAGGTCCAGGTGGGCGGCGAAGACCTCGGCGCGGGAGGGGCGGCCGGAGGTGACCCCGGCCGCGCGGACGTCCGCCAGCAGCCGCAGCGTGAGGGGGTGCCGGGCGTCGGCCCCCGCGACCGCGTCGGCCGGGATGCCCAGCCGGGTCCGGGCCGGCGCGGCCTCCTCCGGGGTGAAGTCGCCGATCGGGAGCGCCGGGGGCAGCCCGCGGGCCGGCCGGGCCGGGAGGTGCAGCGGGAGCCGAGTACGGGAGTGACCGTCCTCGCAGGGGCCGGGCAGAGCACGGAAAGCGATGTGAATCCACCCCCCGCCCGGCGGGGGTGTGC